>JAAFKL010000067.1 GCA_021399405.1 Candidatus Heimdallarchaeota archaeon
CTGTAACATTACCATTAGATGTTTGGTATAACTTTAGGAATAAATATGCATTTGAAGGTCGTTATGAACTATATGTCAACAACATTTTGAAATCAAATGTAATATTTAATTACGCATTATACTGGCAGCCAACTAGTCTAGATTTGATAATTGACAATTTACAATTAGGTATAAATAATATCACCCTTAGAGTATTTGATGATTCTGGGAATTATGAGATCAAAGCAATTGAAATCACCAGGGATCCCACAATATTGGATGAACTGGTTAAAAATAAGTATGAATTAGATGAAGATCGTATTATTACCATAACAGGTGCTACCACGGAGGAAGTTGGAACAAATATTTTCATAAATAATAATATTTATTCTGAATTCGATTGGATTGGAGAAGATATAGTTCTTGATTTAAATTCACAAGGTATAGGGACATATAATATTACATTATTATTTAATACAACCATAGGAGAAATTATTCATCAATTCCAAATTTATTTCTATCCAGCTGATGCTCCTTCAATTGATGATTTGTTATTTTATAGTGAAATGTACTGGGATGATAAAAAAGTGATAGAATTGAATATTTCAGATCCCACCCTAACATACTATGAAACCTATATAAATGGATTATTGATATCAAATACTACAACAACTAACACTTTTGAGATCGCTACTATAAATTTTGATGATTATATGCCAGGTGATTTAATAATTACCGTCATCGCACATGATCAGACTGGTAAAATGGCTAGGTATGACAAAAGTATTGTAATTTTACAACCAAAAATTCCTGTGATCATATCCGCATCTAGTATACCCAATAATGAACTGAGATGGGGTAAAGAATTTCGAATGAAATGGACCATACTGGGTAGCAATTATTCTGAGATATATAGGAATGGTATTTTAATTAGTACAGAAAATGTTTTTGGAGAGAATCTTGAGTATGATTTTACTAATAATTGGCAAATTGATAAATGGCAATTGGGTATTAACAATTTAACTCTCATTGTTTTTAATGATCTTGGTAATTACAATACTAATTCTTATTATTTCCAAATTTTCTACAGTAGTGGTGACGCATATGTCAATCAAATTGTCAATGATTTTTCAAGTGATTTTAGTTACGGTGAAAATGTCATAGGTGAACCAGATGGTTTGAACGCTGAGATATATGTCGGCTATGAACCTGGTCGAATCACAATGGACATGGGTGAAGACGATCCCATAATAGATGGATTTGCTGATGATTTTTTTATTGTTGCTAAAGGAACTTATGATATATCTGTAACTTCAGATCTTAGTGCAGGATTTCAGTACCTTGGAAATTTTGAGGGTAATCAGAGTATTGATTTACTAGATTATAGTCTAAAAAAAGTAAGGTTCGTTCAGATTCAATTAAATGGGGGTTATCTGGTTACTATTGACACAGTTGTTGCCCTCAATCATGATAAAGTAACAGAAGATACAGAAAAACCGAAATATACCGAATTAGCTGATATTCAAATAAGCAATGCAGATGAAATAATAGAATTGATTTGGCAATTTACAGATGATACTCCTTGGAATTATTCCATCTCAGTTAATAATAAGGAAGTGATATACCAGCCGTGGACAGGTGAGCAAATCTCATTTAAGGTGATGATGATGAAAAATTCTTCGTTAACAATTAGAATTAAAGTATTTGATCTTTTTGGAAATAATGCTGAAGATGATGTTGAAATATTTAATGTGTCTATTTCATCTACTGCTGGTCTTAACCCCCCACCTCAAAATACCAATACAGAAGAAGCAGGTTGGTCTAATTTAATGATGTTGGTCATAGTACTTTCATTCATTGGTCCAAAATTAAAAAGTATAAATAAATCAAAATTATAGATTGGTATTTAGATAATTAAATATTATTGTTTACTTGAGTTAAATTACAATTAATGATCAGTTCAACATATCTAATAGTTTTTTGAGTAAGGTAAGGTGTTTTTTACCTGCAATTATAGACATCTGCTTGGTTGAATGCTCTGCAATTCTGAAAATTATCTTCAACTGTGCTGACAATTCACGTCTACTACTAACATGGGATGCATAGTTATCCGTGAAGAATATGGCCATCTCATTGGGATTTTTGGCAAATGTCCCCTCAAATCTGGGATCTGAACGAACTCTTCTCACCAGGGCAGTTGCAAGGATCGCAATTGGCTCACCATAACCACCCGATGCCTTGATCTCATTGAGTTTCTTCTCAAACTCGGATTGACCTTTGAGACCTCTTCTCTTGGTTAATAGTATGGGTCGCAATCGTCTATTCTCAGGCATGAGTTTTTTACCATAGCCATAAGCCATAAACGGAACAAAGGGTGCATAGAGTGGGAACATACTCATCTCGGCAATTAACTTCAGAAGTGCAGTGGAGTATAGTGCGGGAGAGGTGAAAGATTGGTAGGTATGCCCGAAATCAAATATAATCGGTATTTGTGGATTTTCCAAGGTTGGTACTTGATGTGAGGTCGCCATCTCAATGATATTTCTGATCATTATGAGATTATCATTCTTATCCGTTTGCTCTGTCCACCTGTTGATAAAGATGGATGCATCTGCTACGAATACAATTTTACCCATACCAGGCATCAGGGGGATAGATAGTGCTGTTGCGAACTTGGCATTACCCCACTCATCTAGATTAGGTTGAGCAGTGCCATCGGTTGCCTCATCAAAATTTGATTCCATCCATGAGGATTTTGAGGAGTAGAGGGGGAAGAAAGGTAGACCAAGATCAAAATTGTCATCTCCTGCTGGTATGGCATCGTTAATCAGGGATGCAGAAATTTTTTGTAATGGTTGCCAGACAGTTTTGGTTACTTCTGTTGTGTTCCCAGTATCTGGATCGAATACATCTTCGGTGATCTGTAATTTAATACTGATAATGGATCCATACTCCATTTGAACCCTGTTAACACCCTGGGTAAATGTCATTCCCTCTATCTCGGTGTGCTCGATATCAGTTATTAGGGGATTGGCAGGATTGCCAGTGTTGGATGTGGCATCCATGAGAACTGCTGACGAGTTGAACCCGAAGGCCTTTACAACTGACAACAGTGACAAAAGAAAATTACCGGGGTCTATACCACCCAAATCACCAGCAACTGGTGCATCAAACTGATCTGGAGACAAACCTAAACCAGTATCATTTGATTGACCGCTGAGCAGATCATCCATGCATGGCACCACAATTCCCTGTTCCGCGGCATTCTCACATACACTGTCTAGGTTTTCAAACAGATCAAAAATTGGTTCCAGAATCTGGTTACCTGTGCCGAAATCATCCGCGATTATTAGTGAACCCCCTCTGAGGAGGTACAGTAAGACAGAGAATGTCTCAGTTGCGGTGAAATCTGCTGCGGGGCCTACTATGACCAGGGCTCCGGATCCATTAAATCTGTTTAGAATATTTAAATTTGAAATGGAGGTGGAGACATTGTATTTCTTTGCAGTATTCTGGGCATTATTTATTCCCTCGATGTCGTTTCTAACTATGGATAAACCATCATATTCTGTGTTGTATATGGAAAAACTGGTATTAGTTGTTGAATTGGGAAAAGCAGCCAAAACCAGAGGTGCTACGCTAAAGATGAAGAGCAAAAAGATTGCAATAATCTGGATGGTGCGCACACCTCTCTTAAATGGTTTTTGTGTAGTTGTATCTGCCATTCATTCAACTCCTATGCCTTTCTTTTTCTGGCCTTTCTTCTTCTCGCTGCTGCTGCAGATTTGGCAGTACCTGAGGATCGTTTCCTTCGCTTGGTCTGCCCTCCTTTCTTAGTTCTCTGTGGCTGAGCGGATCGTCCACCTCTCAGTTTCTTCCTAGCATTTTCCAAAGCTTCCTCAATCTGACGGTAATCGTCAAAAGTCACTTCCTCCTCACTGTATTGTGCTCTCTCAAAACTATGGATTATCGGTTCTAGTTCCTCTCCATTGATAATCCCTGTCTCTACTAGTAATTTTGAGTATTCTCTGGCGGTAACAGATTTTTCTCTTGGTGTGCTGGTGAATACTGTTCCATACTCCTCCAGTGCATAAAACGCCCTGATGGAGGCCAAATTGTAGTTGGATTCCTGGGCTGCAGCCTTGACTGATTTTAAGGCATCACCTGATACCTTACCCTTATCTCCACCTTGGAACATTGCTTTTATTGTATCTAAAAATCCCATGTTATATTTCATTCCTATGTATTATTGTTTTAAATTTGAATGCTGATGATCTCATCAAAAGTCATCATCCTCATCAAACTTGACGCGGGCACCTGATTGAATAATGGTGTCCACGATTATTTTCAATGCATTAACTGCATCATCCAAGTCATCTGAACTTGGTTTATCCTTGCCATATCGTGCTGCCTCAAAGGCAGAGGATAGGGTAAGTAGTGTTTCTCGCTCGACTATTGTTACAGTAGATAAGAAGTCTGTGAATTCTCTTGCTGTTTGGAAGTATTTTCTTGGTGTCTGGATAATTTCTCTTGTTACCCTCTCCAGTGCCTCCCAAGATAGGAGAATTGCTCTTTTATACTTGCCCTCGGCTCCCAGACGATAGATCTCATCCATCAGATCTC
>JAAFKL010000382.1 GCA_021399405.1 Candidatus Heimdallarchaeota archaeon
CAAATTAATCATCAGATGTTTCTTCGGTATTCTCCACCAATCTTGTACAAAGTTGAGCTTATTTGACCTAGAGAAGCATAATTTACAGTATCTAACAATTCATTGAATATATTGCCATAAGAAATTGCTACCTGCTGGAGTTTCTCCAAAGCTTCTTTACATTCAGTGTCGTTTTTACTTTGAAATTCTTTCAATCTAGTAATTTGTAATGTTTTATCCTCATCTGTGGATCTGATTAATTCTTTGACTTCCAAGCTATTTCCTTCTCGATTGGGATTCAGAAATGTATTGACTCCAATAATTGGCAAGTCGCCTGTAAACTTTTGAATTTCATAATCTAGAGATTCCTCTTGAATTTTAGCTCTTTGATATTGAGTTTCCATAGCACCCAAAACCCCACCTCGTTCAGAAATCCTCTTAAATTCGGCCAATACTGACTCTTCAACTAATTCAGTGAGTTCCCCTATTATAAATGCACCCTGATTAGGGTTCTCATTTTTAGTTAAACCAAATTCCCTATTTATTATGAGTTGTATTGCCATGGCTCTTCTAACCGATTCTTCAGTAGGTGTGGTAATAGCTTCATCGTATGCATTTGTATGTAAAGAATTTGTATTATCATATATTGCCAATAATGCTTGAAGGGTAGTTCGAATATCATTAAAATCTATTTCTTGAGCATGTAATGACCTGCCTGAGGTTTGAATATGATATTTTAGCATTTGACTTCGAGAATTTCCCCCATAGATGTTTTTCAATGCTATTGCCCAAATACGTCGCGCAACACGGCCAATTACACCGTATTCCGGATCCAATCCATTGGAGAAGAAGAATGAAAAATTGGGTGCGAAGTCATCAATTTCCATTCCTCGGGATAGATAATATTCAAGGTAAGTAAACCCATTTGCTAAGGTGAATGCAGTTTGGGAGATAGGGTTAGCTCCTGCTTCCGCAATATGATAACCAGAGATTGATACTGAGTAATAATTCCTAATCTTGTGATCTATGAATGATTGTTGAACATCTCCCATCAGCTTTAGAGCAAAATCAGTCGAAAAAATGCAAGTGTTTTGTGCTTGATCTTCTTTTAAAATATCGGCCTGTACAGTTCCTCGAACTTTTTGGAGTGTTTCTGAACGAATTTTGTTATATGTTTCATCAGGAATTAATGCTCTAATTTCTTTCCAATCTCTCAAATTAGGCGTATCATTATTTACAATCCAATGTTCTCCAGATTGTACATTAAATCCATACCTACCATCACCGGTTCTTACATATGCTTCTGCTGGAGACAGTTTATTTTTAGTTACTACCCACTTGCGTGATTGTTGTCTGATTGCTGCATTCATAAAGAATGCTAAGATAATAGGAGCTGGACCATTTATCGTCATACTTACAGATGTTGAGGGAGCACATAGATCAAATCCAGCATATAACCTCTCAATATCCTCGACGGTACAAATTGAAACACCACTGTTCCCAATTTTACCATATATATCAGGTCGTTCGTGCGGATCTTCACCATAGAGGGTTACTGAATCAAATGCTGTTGATAATCTAGCTGAAAGTTGATCTTTCGCTAAATAGTGAAATCTTTTATTAGTCTGTTCAGGTGGACCTTCACCGGCAAACATCCTAGTGGGATCCTCAAATGTGCGTTTGAATGGATATACACCTGCAGTATAGGGGAATTTTCCTGGAACGTTTTCCAGTAACTGCCACTCTAAAATATCACCCCAATCTTCAAACTTGGGTAAAGCAACTTTTGGAATTTTGAGATGTGAAAGTGAAATACTAGAAGTATTTACCTTGACCTCCTTTCCACGTACAGTGTATACATATTTCTCATTTTGGTAACTTGACTTTAATGATTCCCAGTTTTCAATTAACTCTAGATTTCCAGGGTGGAGCTGATTTTGATACCACTCAATTTGCTCATCAAGGATTGTTAAAAGATCATTGGGTAAATCCGTGATTATCGGAGGTTGATCATTATTTTTTGATGGTTTGGCTAATTTTGCCTCTTCTAATAATTGTTTACTAGATTTTAATTGCCATAACTTACGAGCAAACTGAGATTGAAGGTTTGATTTTGACTTATAATCATTCACCGCATCGGCAATTTCAGCTAAATAGCGGATTCTGTCAGTAGGGATAATGTATATCCGATTTGAAAGTCCAATTGGAAGATTTTCAACCTTTGCTAATTGAGAGTCAAAATTATTAAAATCATGATGTAATTTTTTAACAATGTCGAGATACAATTTATTTATTCCAGCATCATTAAATTGACTCGCCATAGTACCATATATTGGCAATTCGTCATCAGATACCTCATTAGGATCAAATTGTTTTCTTGATCTCCGATACTGCTTTCTTACATCTCGTAATGCATCGAGAGAGGCTTTTCTTTCAAATTTATTTATTACTATGAAATCAGCGAAATCAATCATATCAATTTTTTCAAGCTGTGTAGCAGCACCATATTCTGATGTCATAACATAAACAGAATAATCAGTTATATCTATAACTTCAGTGTCTGATTGGCCAATCCCGCTTGTTTCAACAATAATTAGATCATAGCCTGAATCTTTGCAAATTGAAATCGTTGCACCAACGGCTTCACTGGTTGCTAAGTTGGCTCTTCGAGTTGCAAGGGACCTCATAAATACTTTATCTGAATGGGTTAAAGAATTCATTCGAATCCTATCTGCTAACAAAGCACCTCCACTCTTTCGTTTGGACGGATCAATTGACACAATCGCTACTGTTTTTTCTGGAAAATCAAGAAGGAACCTACTCACTAGTTCATCAGTCAGAGAAGATTTACCTGCACCTCCAGTACCGGTAATTCCAATTACAGGGATTTTTGCTGTGCTAACAATAAAGTTTTCGTAAGTTTTACCTTCCAATATTGTATTTTCAATTTCGCTGATGGATCCAGCAGTTGATTTCCAATCTTTCTCTGCTCCATCGGTTTGTTTATGAAAATCTGAAGTCGGAAAATCGCAATTTTTCAAGATTAAATTAATCATACCTTGTAGGCCCAAATCTCTACCATCATCGACTGAGAAAATTTTATCAATTCCATACTTTTCAAGTTCGTCAATCTCTGAGGGAATGATAACACCACCTCCGCCACCATAAATTTTGATGTGGCTAGAGTCACGTTCATTCAGAAGATCTTTCATGTACTTGAAATACTCTAAATGTCCACCTTGATAACTTGAAATACAAATCCCTTGAGCGTCTTCTTGTATTGCAGTTTGTACGATATCATTTACGCTTCGATTATGCCCCAGATGGATAACTTCCGCACCTGAATCTTGAAGAATTCGTCGCATGATTCCAATTGACACGTCGTGGCCATCAAATAGGGAAGTAGCAGTTACTATTCTAATTTTATGTTTGGACTGATATACATCAGGTTCTTTGATGGCTTGCATTACTTAAGAGGTGTTGAAAACTTGTGAGAAAAATAGTTTTCTTAACAGGTAGTAGGATTGTGTTTGATTACAAAATGACTCATGCTTTTTCTAGGTAAAATGTATCAATCTTTTGCGGATAAGGATTTGTATGATCAGCAAAAGCATAATGCAGTTCTGCATTAGCACAAGCAGATACCTTGCCATCTGTATCCATTGCTAAAATCTGGATTCGTCCATTTTCATCAAGATCCAAGAGATCCTGGATCCCTTCCTTAACAGATTGTTCAACTGATCCAGACATCTTGAGATAATTTATTGTTTGTCTTGCTAATCCCAATCTGATAGCATGCTCTCCAGTACCAACACAAGTTGATGCACCTATCCGTGAATCACAATAATTCCCCGCACCAATAATCGGACTATCTCCAGCTCGACCTGGAAATTTTAAAGATAGACCACTTGTGGATACCCCACTACATATTTCACCAGATGTGTCTTTGGCTATCACATTCACTGTACCATGATACTCATGAGACAATTTTGTATACCAAGCACGATAGTCAAAACTTTCCAATTGATCTTTGATATATCTATCATATCGCCAAGCGAGATCAGATATTTCTTGAGGCACAGGCATTCCATCAAAAAGATCATTACCTGATATAACATTCTCATAATAATCTTTCATACTGTTATCAGATAGAGAATCTGCTTCCTCAAAACCAATTGTTTTTGCGAATAATTCAGCACCCTCTCCAACTAGCAGAACATGAGGGCTTTGTTCCATTACTTGGCGAGCAATAGAGATCGCATGAATATATTTCTTTATTCCCGCAACCGCGCCTGCCTTTCTGGTTGAACCAACCATAATTGAAGCATCTAGCTCTACTTCACCTAATAAATTAGGAAATCCATTATATCCTACTGACCAATCTTTAGAGTTTAACTCAACTAATTTTATTACCTCTTCAACTGCATCTAGCGCAGACCCTCCATTCTCAAGTATTTCAACTCCCACATCAAGAAATTCAAATGTATTTCGGGTACCACAGATAGTCCAACTCATAATATGGGATATTGTAATGACCTTTTTCAACTATTACTAAGTGAATTATTTTTTGAAATTGTTATCTACTGTTTTGATTGAATTTTGTTAATCTTGTGAATAATTTCTTTTTGTAATGCGGAAGGAGCAATCATTCTGAGTGAAGCAAGTATCTCAATATTAGAAATTTGATCAATACAAACTTCTTTGACAAATCTACTCTCATCATTTTTGAATAATTCAGCTAAGAAATTTTGATCGGAAATCCGCATTGCCGATTTTGCACGAACATGAGCAAATTCAGCTTCTAAACTTATTTTCTTGAGAATTTCTTCATCTTGAATTTCTTCTAGAGCAGATTCTCCAACTCTATAATCACCACTGTACAGTGCTGCTTTGTATAGATTATCTTCTTCTTTGATATACCGTATTGCAGCGAACCGTACAATATTATCCCAAGCATCAATTGCTAATTTGGTGAGTTTGTCTTCAGAAAGCTTTGGTAATTTTAATTTATCACGGGCAAGTTTCCTAACTCTAAATTCTTTTTCCTTAACTAAGACTTCAATAAATAGATCTTGATACATTGCAGGCAATTTTTTCAAAGCATCTGCCCTTACATACTCATTAATGTCTTCTCGAATCAGGTCAATAAACAATTCATGGTATGAATTTGGCAACATATTTAGAGCTCTTTGTCGAATTAACGGGTCTTCATCTGCTCTAACTACTTTTTCAAGTAACTTCCGATCTTTCACCTTTTCTAACAATATCAATCGGATCTCTGGTTCGCTACAAGCAAACAATCCAATCTCTAGATTTTTTGGATTTTTAATTTGGTATGCAATATCAAATTTCTTCTCCCACACAATTTCATCATCGAGAAGTTGAGAAATTAGATTTTTTCCTTCTGACGAAGATACCATACTACAGTATACCACTTGAACTATATAAAGTAAATTAATTGATCAAGGCACTTAGGAAATCTATAATCATAGCAAGGGGTTATTGATTCTTCAATTTATTTAATTTGAATATCTAACTATCAACATATCGTCAATCGATGAATTTACATAAGGCGAATTGTTAGATGATTTGTTGATGTTATTGGAATGGATAAGGCTGCTTTCAAGCAGCAATTCATAGAAGAAAGAATTATCAAAAAACAAGATTGTATTGTATTATACTACATGAAAATTAAAATTTCAGACATCTCAGGAGAATTTATTTATGGTGGATGAAAATTCTAATGATAATGATATGGTCGTTACACCTTGGGAAGTTCAGGGTAAAGTAGATTATGAAAAGTTGATTAAAAAATTTGGGACAAAGCCTTTTGATGAAAAGCTACAATCAAGACTTGCAGCATTAACTGGTGGAGAATTACATCCTATGATTAGGAGAGGTATGGTTTATTCTCATCGTGATTTTGATAAATTGCTTGATCATGCTGAAAAAGGTGGTGAATTCGCCTTGTATACAGGACGTGGCCCAAGTGGAAATACCCATCTTGGACATTTAGTACCTTGGCAATTTACCAAGTGGTTACAAGATAAATTTGATGTTGATCTATATTTTCAATTAACTGATGATGAAAAATTTCTATTAACTCCTAGTCTGACATATGATGAAGCGATTAAATTCGCATATGAGAACGCAAAAGATATTTTAGCAGTAGGTTTCAACCCCGAAAAGACCCATTTCATTATGGATTCGCAGGCTGGACCTAAGTTCAGAAAGTTAGCAACTGAAATAGGAAAAAGAATTACATTTTCTACTGCAAGAGCAATATTTGGATTCAATGAAAGCACGAATATCGGAATGTTATTTCATCCCGCAATACAAGCTGCACCCTGTTTCTATCCCTCCATATTAAAAAATAAAAAGATACCAGTACTTATTCCTGCTGGGATCGATCAAGATCCCTATTGGAGAGCTACTCGTGACATAGCAGAAAAACTGGGCCACATAAAACCAACTGCCTTACATTCTGAATTTATTCCTGGTCTTGAGGAAGGGGGTAAGATGAGTTCTTCTAGGCCAAACACTACCGTTTTTACAACTGATGATGCTAAATCCACAACCAAGAAAATCAAACGTGCATTCACCGGTGGGAGAGCAACAATTGAGGAACAGAAAGAATTGGGAGGGGAGCCTGGGAAGTGCAACGTTTATTCATGGTACCGAAGTTCTTTCGAAGATGATGATAAATCACTAAAAAAGAGATGGGACGATTGCAGTAATGGAGATTTGATGTGTGGACCTTGTAAAATTGATCTGGCAGGAAGGGTTGTCAAATTTTTAGAAGTACATCAAAAGAAACGTGATTCTGTTGAAGATGTCATAGAAAGTTGCATAATTAGAGAATAATAACTTAATCTGCAGGATATAACTCAGTTGAATCTGCTTTATCCAATCTCTTTCGAATTTCATGAATTGCTAGTAGCGAAATTAAAATTATGCCGATGATATTGATTATATTTGATATTTGGAATACTTTGAGTAAATTAGCAACAAATTGTGCCAACACACTGATAGGTTCAATTTTTATGGTGATCAAAGCGTATTGATCTTCGAATATTGTAACTAAGGTAAGTTGATTTTGGGTAAAGAAGCTTTTCACCAATGTATGATGAGCCAAATTTACTTCTGACTTAAGTTTCCCATTGTGATTAAAATGCATGATATTTAGTAGAGTTGTTCCTTCTTGATTTTTTGCAGATGTACTCAGAAAGACACTGTTGTTATGATGATCAAGTTCGAAATCAACATCAGTCATATTTTGCCAAATATTGTTGACCCACAAGGTTTTACCAAAATCATATGAATATGAATTTAGATTCAATACAATTGAGTTGTTTGTATACCCTAGCTCCGCAGTAACCATTGATTGCTCAAACCCTACTGCGTCTAACTCTAAAACAAAGAAATCTGGAGCTCGCCCTAAAGGGTTGATTTTATGAGATATTGAGTAGAAGGTATGAACCTGCAAATCACCTTCAAAATCAGATATAATAACCATCGGTCCAAAGGGTGTAAAGAAAAATGAAACTGCTTCTGTACTGTTATTTAGTGGACGATCCATAACAAATGGTCCCAATCGTATGTGTGTATTTACATTAAGATTACTTGACATTATGCTAATTTTTGTATTTTTAAAGACGTTACCAAGGAGATAAGATGTAGCCGCGTAATAATCAATCCGGGTACTTTCAATGGTTCCGTTAACAACGTAATGATCCTTAACTGCAACAGCTGCAAGGGCTACAGAAGAGGGATTTATTCTCAAATTTGATAAATTTACCTTTATGTCATTTTCTGAAAAAGAGAATTCAATTGAGCTATTGATATAGTTATTATTTGTAGTAAGTCCTAATATTTCTACATTTCCCAAAACATAGAAAAACCCACTTTGATAATCGATAGATACAAACTCTGAATTGCGAAACACCATAGGTTTGTCTTC
>JAAFKL010000068.1 GCA_021399405.1 Candidatus Heimdallarchaeota archaeon
ACGACCGCAATAGATTGGTTTATTATCATCCTTATATTGACTCAAGCGACTTTTGGTTTGTACATAGCCTTCTGGGATGCTTATTATAATCCTGTCATACGTAATGATGGATCAGCAATATATGCATCTTCATGGTTCACAACTGATATTGGTAGTTGGCTGCGATCACTATTAGTATTTGATCCAGATACTAGTAAGATAGGTGGTATGCCATGGGCATATCAATTTCATTTCGCAAATGGTTTATTCATAATTGCAGTATTCCCATTCACACGTCTCATGCATTTGCTAAGTTATCCATTCCGTTACATGTGGAGATCTTATCAGGTTGTAATATTCAATCGTGTTCCTTATACCCGAGATCACCATTGGGATAAATGAAATTTACATTAATTATGTCTTGAGGGTATATCATGAATAAAATAAAAATACGATTTAAACTTATAACGGAGAATAATTAAATGCAGAAAAAAATAGGCCAACTAATTCTAGCAGCAACAGGATTTTTCTGGTGCTTTTTAATGTGGTTCGCCACTGCTGCGTTTAGTCCAAGTATTAAAGATGAATATAATTTATCAACAAGCGATATGGTTATTTTAGCCAGTTCCGCAATTTGGCTAGCTCCTGTTGGTCGAATTATAGCTGGATGGTCTGCTGACAAAATCGGAGCGAGAAATACATTTACAATCATTCTCGCATATTGTGGAGTGTTTAGCATAATGTCTTCATTCGCAACTAGCTATGAATTTTTATTTGTTACAAGAATTATTGTTGCTACAGCTGGAGTTTCTTTTGTTGTGGGAATCCAACATGTTGCCCAATGGTTTGAAGATAAAGAAATGGGAACTGCAATTGGATTATATGCAGGGACTGGAAATGCTGGTGCTGGTGTGGGAGCTTTTCTACTGCCTAGAATTTATCGGCTGAACTATTCAGATGCGTTTTTGCACCTTGGAATTGTTTCACTTGTACTAGCTGCAATTTATTTCATTTACGGTGTCTCTGCTAAAGATGAAGAGACCGCAAAAAGTTCAAAGAAAACAGCAACTTTCAAAGGAACTGCATTTGTTTGGACTAGATGGCCTGCAATTGCACTTATGCTTGCATATGCCATGAGTTTCGGGTTAGAAATAGCTATGAATGCTTGGTTACCGAATTATTACGAAGAAGGATTTGCGAAGCAATTAGATAAACTTGGATACAGTACAACGGAAGAAATTCAGATTGCAGCGGGTACTTTTGCAGCTGTTCAGTCATTTAATGCATCGTTGTTCAGACCTTTCTCAGGATACATGTCTGATTTATTTCAACGGCGACGCTGGATGCCATATCCGATGATATCAAAAGCACTCCCGTATTCCCCTAGGATACATTGGTTGATGACGGCCTTACTTTGTATTACAGTAACTATGATTTCATTAACCATAGCTGGATTACTTGGTATATTGCCTTTGTCAGTTATAGTTCTGGCGATTTTCGGAATCACAATCAGCTTTGGTACTGGAGCCACTTTTGCCATTGTACCGTTGATGTTTAAAGGTCGAACTGGTACAGCCACTGGATTTATCGGCGGTGTATCTACATCTTTTGGTATAATTTATCCTCTTATCTTTGGATCTAGTGCGTTAGCAAACCTACACGTTGGCTATGCGATTGCTGCAGTAATAGTATTTCTACCAATCATGTTATTCTTTGTTTGGGCAATGAGATATGACGAAAATCCAGAAGAACATGGTATAGGAAGTAAGGAGTTTTGGTTAGCTGATGAAATGGTTACTGATCCAGTTCCTATTGGAGGCGAGTCGTCATGACTACCGAAACAGATGATATTGAAGAATTCGAACCTTGGTACAAATATGGAGTTGCAATATTATATTTTGAAATGTTTTTGGCAATTGCACTTACTATATTTGCCCTATACTTGACATTTTCAGGTTCTGGGGGTATCAGTAAGAGATAATTATTATTTATTCTTTCACATAAAAAATAATTATAATTAAAAATTGTACTACTATCCAATTGTAATATTCAGATTATATATATTTAAATTCACGTGAAACATGCGATTATACTAATGTAAGCCCATTTTTCTTAATTTGATAGAATGTTAGATAAACTGGTATAAGTTCGCCTATTGCCATGAGGAGGAATATATACAAATCATCAATTTGATTAAAAAATAATTGGTCATCAGGTAACTGAAAAGCTACGAGAACAAGAAAGAATGCATTTAGAAAACCATAAGCATTCAACAAGAATAAATAAGCTTTTGAAGTAGTTTCCTCTTCAAATAAAGTTTTAAGCATAAATGGAAGAGATATGACGATGAGAATAAAATGGTTGAAAATATTTACCAAAGCAATTATCTCATGATTTTCAATTGAAGGCTTATCAATGAGCCATGCGGAGCTCCCAACAAATAGAACACCTAAACCGCCGAGAATTGTGACCATCTTTTCAGAAGTAGTGTCAAACATAGCTAAATGTACCTATCTTCATTGTAATTAAAAATATTTGCCCGAAATTATATCAATATAATATAATAAATATAGTAAAATTACATTAATTAAATTAAGAATTTGATATAATCTGTTGGGTATTCGTAATCTCGTAGATTTATCAAATAAAAATGGTATTTTTTTGGGAAAAATAAATTACGCAACCCGCTTTTGAAATAATATATTTAATATAGTATTGCTCACTCGGTCGAATAATTGAATTTGGACTACCACCTTAATTAAGCAAAATATTCAAATTTAGAGGTTGTATCCACAAATTGAAACCAACTAATGTGGTATAAAATGGCAAACAATGGAGACTCAAAACAAACACAATCTACTAACCCAGGAACAGATACGAATCTAAAATATTGGGACTCAGAAAATGAGGAATTTTGGGAAGAATATGGTAAATCAATAGCCACAAGAAATTTATGGATTTCAATTCCCAATCTATTGTTAGGATTTGCCGTATGGATTATTTGGTCTGTCGTAATCGTATCAATTCAATCACTCCATGATGCTGATCCAACTCAATTTAGGTTTTCAGATTTAGGGGAATTAACACCAACTGAATACAAAGTAATATTATATTCATTACCTGCAGTTGCAGGCCTTGCAGGAGCAACTTTAAGAATTCCGAACTCCTTTATGATTTCAAATAGTGGAGGTCGTAATGTAATTGCATCGACAACACTATTATTATTACTACCAATGGCAGCTCTAGGTATTGCATTACAGGACCCTGATGTTTCATTTCTCACGTTAATAATTATTGCTGCAGTCTCAGGAGTAGGAGGAGGTGCATTTGCATCATCGATGTCGAATATTAGCTTTTTCTTCCCAAAAAAAGTCCAGGGGACGTCTCTGGGTTTGAATGCAGGATTAGGCAATGTTGGAGTAAGTGTTATGCAATTATTGGTTCCAATTGTTATTTCAGTCAAATTGTTTGGTTTTCTAACTGGTGATGGGTATTCTGATGGTTCAGACACAGTTTATATCCAAAATGCAGGATTAGTATGGGTCCCTCTAAGTGCAATTTTTCTACTTGCTGCATGGTTCAAAATGAACAATTTACCCCAACACGATGTGTCAGACACAAAGAAAGCACTTTCAAAATTCTTCTATTTAGAACTAATCGGATTCATAGCCGCAGGTGTCGGAGTAACACTTCTGATGGTGTTCTACACTGATTTTCAAGGAGAACCTTCCTTTATCCTATTTGCCTTAATCTTAGTAATAATTTCTGTTACGATAACCTTAGCAATGATGAGATATGGAACTCAACAGGAAGTTCAAGAGAATTTAGCAAATCAATTTAAAATTTTCAATAACAAACACAATTGGATAATGACTTGGTTATACATAATGACTTTTGGATCCTTCATAGGATTC
>JAAFKL010000383.1 GCA_021399405.1 Candidatus Heimdallarchaeota archaeon
TATATGCCTGAAATCACTGCGTTAACTACCGCAATTAGACACAAATCCCTTGAATATATATTAAAAGCAGAATCAATCGGATACGGATTAGATGTATGTGGATATGTGAAAACAGATATTGGTTTGACACATCTCTCCGGAGGAGAAACTGATTTTGGTAAAATTCCTAAACCTGACCTACTAGTTTGTAATTTTAGTGGATGTTCTGTTTATTACAAATGGTGGGAAAGTTTAGCTGAATTTTACAAAGTACCATTAATCATGCTTGATATTCCGTACCAAAGGTATGGAGAGCCTCAAGATATTGATATGGAGTATATCATAACTCAACTTCATGAAATGGTAGAGAAAGTTGAAAAGCTATTTGGAAAACAGCTTGATAAAAATAAACTACGAGAAGCTATGGGGTATGCTAGGCAAGCAGAAGATGGATGGGCAAGAAGCTTTGCTATTGCGAAGAACAAACCTACTCCAATTGATGCATATTTTGAATCTACATTCTACATGTTTCCTATTAATGCTCTCAGAGGTACCAAGGAAGCGGTAGACTTCTATGCCTTACTCAACAAAGAACTTGATGAAAGAGTCAAGCATGGTATTGGTCCTGTTGAAAACGAGGAAATACGAATTGTGATTGAAGGTGTTCCTCCATATCCAGGATTTCGTTCATTTTGGAATATGTTTAGAAGATGGAATGCACCTGCTGTTGCTGCAACATACCCAAAAGTTGGGGGAATGTTTGATATGGAGAATATGAGACATGATCCTGTGAAACCATGGGAAAGCATTGCGGAATACAGTCTTTATAGTTACTGTAATTTATCTTGGGAATTTAGGAGGGAAACAATCAAGAATTATTTGAAAGATTTTGATGCAGAGGCACTAGTTATTCATGGAATCAAAAGTTGCAGAAGCTTTACAGCTGGACAAGGTGATCTAAGAGATTATGTCATTAATGAATTGGGGTATCCAGCACTTTATGTAGAATCAGATCATCAAGATCCCAGGTACTGGGCAGAAGCACAGATTAGGAATCGTGTGGATGCATTCTTTGAAACTATCAAGCGAAATAAATCCTTAAGCATGGAGGTCAAAGCATGAGTGAATCAAAATCAGAAGAATTTTACGTAGCCGGTGTCGATGTAGGATCAACAACTGCAAAAGCGGTTATACTTAATTCCAAATTGGAAGTAATTGGAAAATCTCTTCAAGAAGTAACACCAAAAGTCGCCGAAGATGCTGAAACATCATTTGTAAAAGCTTGCACTGATGCTGGGATTGATAGGGAAAAAATAGTATTAGTTGCTGGAACTGGCTATGGGCGACTGAAAATTCGGTTTGGTAAATTAGTAGTCACTGAAATCAGCTGTCATGCCAAAGGTTCTCAGCATATATTTCCTAATACCCGATTAACTATTGATATTGGTGGGCAGGATACAAAAGCAATTAGATTGGGCCCAAATGGTGAAATTGTTGATTTCAGTATGAATGACAAATGTTCTGCTGGAACCGGCCGTTTTCTTGATGTTTGTGCGGAAGCGTTGGGTTATGGTGTTGGAGATTTAGGTCCACTAAGCCAACAATCAAACAACCCAATAAATATCACAAGCACATGTACTGTATTTGCAGAAACAGAAGTTTCAAACCAACTTGCAAGAGGCAAGAAGACAGAAGATATTGTAAATGGGATTCATGACTCAATTGCTCAGAGATCATTATCTCTGGCAAGAAGGGTCGGTATTGAATCCGAAGTTACGTTTACTGGAGGTGTATCTCGTAATATAGGGATGGTAAAATCTTTGGAAAAAGCACTTGGTCAAAAAATTAATGTTTCACCACTCTCGCAATGGTTTGGAGCTATAGGTGCTGCGATGTTTGCTGTGGAGGAGATAACAAAAGGTACAGATCCTATGTTTAAACAGTTGGAGGTTGTTCCAGAATGATAACTTTAGGCGTTGATATTGGGACGGGTACCACAAAGGGTGTATTACTCGAAGATGGGTCGAAGATCCTTGCCAAAGATTTGGACATAGTGAAAGGTCGTCCAGATGCTGTTGCAACTAGAATGATGGAGAATCTTTTGGAGCAAGCCAAAATAGAAAGAAACGAACTCGATTACATTGCATCTACTGGCTATGGGAGATATCAGATGGATGAACGACAGATCCAAATTACCGATCTCACAACCACAGGTAGGGGGGCAAAATTAGTATATGGGGATCCCCGCATTATTTTAGATATTGGAAATCAATCATCTAGAGCACTGCGAGTCAATGAAACAGGTAAAATTGTTCAATTCAAAGTTAATGAAAGATGTGCTGCAGGGTCAGGAAGGTTTATTGAAAGATGTTCAAAATACCTTACCGTACCTATGGAGCAAGTATCTGAAATCGCTTTGAAAGCAGATGACCCACAGCAAATCTCAAGTGTCTGTGCTGTTCTTTCTGAAACCGAGATTATAAATCATGTTTCATTAGGTGTTTCAGTTGAAAATATTTTCATGGGTGTACTAATCAGTATTGCGGATCGAGCAGCTACTCTATTGAAGCGTGTAAAATTGGATGAGGATATTTATCTGACCGGCGGCCTGGTTCATTTACCCGCAATGGCCACAGCTCTTGAAAAGGTCATCGATTATCAAGTTCATGTACATCCAGATGCTCATTACGCTGCAGCCATTGGGGCTGCAAAGCTAGGTCACCAAAGAGCAATGAAGAAAATAGCAGCTTAATTCAAAACTAACTTAAATCCAATAATTTATGATTGATTCGAATTCACACACTATGATGTTTTCAAAATAATAAGAATAAGATTATTGAAAACTATCTTTTTACTACACGATTCTGTTACTATTTTTTAATTACTAAAAATTACAACAATTAGAGATAATGAATCTACCTTAGAAATAATTTTTTACAGGTTAGATCCATATTTTATTTGTTTAGGTGAAAAAATGACTAATACTATCGAAGAGAAATTTAAGCCAAAGACTCCTGAGGAATTTGATTTTAAAGAAATTATTTATGAGAAAAATTACGATACATGGACAGCCAAAGTAACTATTAATCGACCAGAAGTGTATAATGCTTATAGTACAGAAGCTCTCCGAGAAATGTCAGCCGCATTCCTTGATTGTTCTTTTGACTCAGGTATCGCAGTTGTGGTTTTAACCGGTGCAGGAGAAAAATCATTCTGTACAGGAGGTGATGTTAAAGAATATGCAAAAATATTCACACAACGCCCCCGAGATTATGTCCCGTGGATGAACTTATTTATTGAAGCTCATGATAGATTTCGTAATATTGGAAAACCAACAATTGCTAGAATAAATGGTATGGTAGCTGGTGGTGGAAATGAATGGAATATGGCATGTGATTTAGCAATCATGGCAGACCATGCCACAATAAGACAAGTCGGCACACGAGTGGGATCAGTCGCTGCAGGTGGAGCGACTCAATGGCTTCCCATCATGGTAGGTGATAGACGGGCACGAGAAATACTGTTTCTTAATGAGCCAATTCCAGCTGAAAAATGCTTAGAATGGGGTCTGGTAAATGAAGTCGTACCTTATGCTGAACTTGATACCGCCGTCGCCAAGATGGCTGCTAAACTCGTCGAGAAATTCCCAGAATGTGCGAGATATACAAAGGAACAAGTAAATTTTTGGAAGAATTTTGCTTGGGATCAAACAATAAATCACGCGAAAGAGTGGTTAGCACTTCATTATGCAAGTTGGGAACCATATGAGGGGATGCAATCTTTCGTTGAAAAAAGAAAACCAGATTACCTAAAAATAAGAAGAGCGGCGAGGGACGGTGGTTCATCAGAGTTTATGTGGGGTCCACCTGCTAAGGAATGTTCAGCTTGTGGTACGAAGGGCATACCAAATGAATTTATGTTCTGTGGTGTATGCGGAAAAGAGTTATAATTTGTGAATGCTATGCGTGACGAATCAAAAATTATTTCACTTGAAGATTTAACTAACCAGATTATTCCAGATGGGTCATCAATTGCTATCGGTGGAGTACATTCTCACAATGTCCCTATGTCTCTTGTTAGACAAATACTTAGAATTGGTGTTAAAGATTTAACCTTAATTGGATCTATTTCTGCAGGTCTGCCAATAGACATACTAGTTGGTATGGATAGAGTAAAACGTGTACTGGCACCATACGTTGGTTTCGAAATGTGGGGTCTTGCAAATAATTTCAGAAAAGCCGTTGAGAGTGGTAAAGTTGATGCTCCAGATGTTTGTGAAGCATTTCCAATATACACACTAAGAGCTGCTAGCAATGGTCTTACTTTTCACCCATTTCCACCAGGACTTCATGATCATACTTCAATTCCTGGACAGACCGATCTTTACCAAAAAGTGAAGGACCCATTCACGGGTGAAGAGACATACGCAATACAAGCTATTCATCCTGATGTTGCAATTATACATGTTCAGCAAGCCGATATGTATGGGAACTGTAATCATCATGGTTCAATTATTACAGACAGGTTAATGGCGACAGCAGCTAAGACTGTTATTGTTACTTGTGATGAATTGGTGGGAGCTGATGCTGCAAAAACAAATCCAGACAGCACATCAATTGAAGGTTTTTATGTCGATTATGTGATACCACTTCAATATGGTACTCATCCCACAAGTTCTCATGGCATATATTCATATGATCCAAGAGAAATAAAAAATTACCTTCAAGCATCAAAAAACTCGGAGGAGTATCAAGAATTTGTCTTCAATAGGATTTCAATCCCAGAGACTGAATATATTGAAAAATTTGTTGATCCAAAAAATTTTGGTCATACCTTGAGAACAACGGAAGTAGGTGATTATACCATTTCAGAGTTGATAGCCAGTGTATTGGCAAGGGAAATAAAAAATGGTGAGTTAGGTATTTGTGGTGCAGTATCAGATATTCCCATGGCTGCATTGCAATTAGCAGAGAGAACTGAAGCTCCAGATATGAAATGGATTGCTGGAGGATCTGGATATGTAAACCCTCGTGGATTATTGGTACCATCTTCGACTGATTTTGCAATGTCATTCAAAGCAGAATCCAAGCTATCAATGAACGAGGTTATCCCAATAGAAATGCAAGAAATTGACTTTTTCTTTGCTGGAGGGCTTCAGATTGATAAAAGAGGAAACACAAATCTAGCAGGTATACCATCAGAAAAGGGTTGGAAATTAAGAGGACCCGGAAGTGTTGGATTGCCTTTTCTCAGTCGTGCAGGTAGAGCTCTACTTTATACCTTAACTCACAACAAACGGACTTTGGTTGATACAGTCGCATATATTAGTGGTCCTGGGCATACAGGTGAGCAAAACCTTCTAAGTAAAGGTCCTACTCTATTAGTTACGAATCTATGTGTGTTCCGCTGGGATTATAAATCTGATAGGTGGAGATTGCATACTATTCATCCACGAGTTACTGTTGATGAAATTATTGAAAACACTGGTTTTGAATTTGATCATGATGAAGAAATACCGTTTACCGAAATACCAACCGCTAAAGAACTCGGTATTTTGAGAGAAATCGATCCAATCGGATACTTAAGAGGATCTAGTGACTAAAATTTATTTATTTAATTCTTAGAAATTTTCTACATTCTTAGGCCACCATCAATTTGTATACTGGCTCCTGTGATGTAAGTTGATTTATCAGATAATAAGAATTCTGCAAGGTCGGCAATTTCTTCAGGTTCCCCTATACGTCCTAAAGGTATTGCGGATTCAATAATTTTAATTCGATCTTCTGGCACAGCCATTGACATGGGTGATTTAATAAACCCAGGCACTATACAGTTAACTCGAATTCCGAATTTAGCAAATTCTCTAGCTGCTGTTCGAGTTAAGCCCTCAACACCTGCTTTTGCTGCAACATAATTAACCTGACCATAATTGCCGATCCTTGAAACCGCAGACCCTACAGTAATTATTGTTCCACCCACATCTTTCATTGTCCTACCAAATGCCTGTACAATATTATAAGTCCCCTTTAGATTTACATTAATAACCTGGTCCCATTCAGTCTCGCTCATATTCAATATTGTTCTATCACGAGTAATTCCTGCGAAGTTAACTACTCCGCTGATTTTATATGAATTTTCAGTGATGAACGAAATTAACTCTCCTACAGAAGAGCTATTACTTACATCCAATGAATGACTAATAATCTTTATATCGCCATGTAGGAGTTCTTGGGCGAGTTTCTCAGGACTTTCTAAATCAGTAATAATTAAATTTACCGAATTTTTAGAAAGTAACCTCGCCGTTGCCATTCCTAATGCCCCAGCAGCCCCCGTGATCACAATGAAAGTATCAGTCATTATTAAATGTCATTTTGAGATATTAAGAGCGTTAGGATATATCTTGTAATAAGATGGATAACAATTCCTTGTAGGGAATTAGAGTGTTATTATTAATACAATTCAGTATTCAAGTAGTTACTTCAGTTACGGATTATTAAATCATGAAACGTTCTTAGCTCCTATTTTATCCACGATTTTATCCCATCAACTAGTTTATCCATATCCGCTTTGGTATTATATCGATGAGGACTAACACGAATTCCGCCAGCTCTATAGGATACAGTAATCTGAAGCGATTCAAGGTATCTCACAATTGCCTTCGATTCCTTGTGATTTATTTTAATAATCCCACTCCTTTCATTTTTCTCTAATGAGCTTGATATTGAAAATCCGTCAATCTCAGATATCAAATCAATTAGATAATTTTGGAGATTGATAACGTGTTTATAGGTTTCCTCAACATCCCAATCCAGTAATGTCTCTAGACTGGCATTGAACCCATTTAGCGTAGGATCAATCATTGATTGTTGGAATTTTCTTGCATCTGTCCATGGAACAAATGGCTGGTGATATAATTCTCTAAAATTGGGCGTTGAAAACCAACCTACTAAGATAGAATCGAGTAATTCAACATGTTCAGGTTTTGAATAGAATAATCCCTTTCCAAGTGGTCCAAGCATCCATTTGTATGCTGCTGCTGCAATGAAATCGACATCAAATTTCTTTGCATCAAATGGTACTGCTCCAAGTCCCTGAATCGCATCCACAACAATAAGCGCACCTTTAGAATGAACAATATCTGTTATCTTTTTCAAATCATATAGAAAACCATTACCACTCTGCACGTGGCTTAATGATACAAGGACAGTATTGTTATCAATTTCATTGTCCCAAGTTTCAAAACTAACATAACCATCAACAGTCTCCAAAATTTTTAATTCTATATTGTATTTTTTCGCTATTTGTTGCCATGTATAACTATTAGTGACAAATTCATTGTCAGGTATTGCTATATTTGATCCTTTGGTGTAGTTACTTGATAATCCTTCAGCTACTATATGCAATCCAGCTGCTGTGTTTGAAGTAATTGTGATCCCTTCTTTTTCTCCACCAACCAACCTTGCACCATTATTGCGTAATAATTCCCATAAGTCTTCAATGGCAGGGTAGTCAATTTTACGTTCTCCTTCTTCCATTTGAAGCTTGAATCCATTTTTAATAATATCATAACTTCTTGTTGGTAATGGTCCTATGGAAGCATGATTGAGATAGGTGAATTCAGGACTGATGTTCATTTGATCTTGAGGAGTAGGATTATCCATCCAATGAATCTTAATAAGTAACATTTTGTCTGTTTTCATGGACTATATGGAAATTGAAGTAAAACATCCATTAATAATGATAAACAAGACAAATAATAATTAGAGAAGCAAAATATCTATCAAATTCCTTAACAAAATTGTGCGTGTATTGCAATCAACATGGGTTATTGTCAATAAAATGTAAATATTCAATGAATTGTGTTATAGATTTTAATTTTCTCGATTAATTATTATTCTGCAGTGTTCATCCCCTTTGGCCTCGCAAGATACTTCTTGACCAAAGAATTTTTTCTCCTGTTTAAATAATTTTGAATAAAACTCCGCGTCCAGTTCGGGTTTTTTAGAGATATCTCCATGAAATACCAAACTCATTAAGCTTGTTGAAGCACCTAATGCAAGATAACACTTTGGGACATCCGCATTTTGATCGTGTGATCTGTTATAATAATCAGCTTCATAAGAGCCCTTAATCTTAAGAACTAATTTGTCGGAGGATATTTCTTCTACTTCATATACTCCCCATCCTAAAACATTTATTACAGAAACCATTCCAACAACCCAGTCTGTTTGGTCTTTGATCATCGGTACTACAATTGCATCAAAAGGTTCACTTTTCATTATTCCTCCAAAGGTATTAAATCCACATACATGTCCTGCTTCAATTAATAACTGTCTAGCAGCTTCTTGTACATTTGGATCTGAAATCTCTTTTTTGAACATCTCTTCAAATTCAAAAGATATTGCTGAGTAATAATCTCCAAACAATTTGGTTAAGTATACTCCAAATGCAGGGATGAGACCGTTTTCATCGTTTTCAACGGGAATTTGACTAAATTGTTGTGTAATTAACTCTTTGTCCAATTAATTCACCTCAAATACACACATTTCAAATTCCTCGGGATTTGTCGCGATGCATTGTGATTCTACGACATCTGAAATATCCTTCGATTTTCCATAAATAAATTCAATAGAAGCCAAAATGAACCCTGCAGGGAGATAACAGATACCTTCAGTTGTAGACCCCCATTTGGAATAATGAGCTATACCATAATGAGAAAATTTCAACAAGACCTTTCCTTTTCCCTCAGAAACACCTGTAAAATCAATTCTCCCCAATCCCTGTGATGCGAATAAATTTTCAACCATTGTTGTTTTATTTTCTGATGAATGTGTCTCAAAATATGAATTCATCATTTCTAAATTTAATCTTTTACTTGCTCTTTTTTGAACTTCAACAACAATTTCTTTATCCAGTGCATCAGTTAGGGTTTGTTGCAAAAACACATTGTAATGATTACAGTGGGCAACTACTCTCTTGTTTCCAAGTAATATTTGTCCTTTTTCAAGATTTGTTATATAATCAACCATATTAATTTCTCCTAAATAATTTTCTCAATCTCCCCAATCTACTTCTTACTTGTGTCTGTTCAGCAAGATCAAGCCCTAGTTTTGACAATGCATTTTTAACTTTTTCAATGTTAAATTCGTTATCTTCAAGTTCTTGAGCCAATTCTTTCGATATTTTTGTTTTCACTATTACCCGGTATAAACCAATTTCACCATGGTGTAGTTTTACCTTTTTGTACATTTCACTTAATTGTTTTCCGATACTAAAACCTCCTTCAAATTCATACAATATTTGACAAAGCATCATTAAACTTGAGTTGTAATTCATCACAATTCTCCTGATTTTTGAATGTTATGATGAAATGATCTCCAAACATAATTCCAGATATTTCTATGAATTGTGATGTCATTTTCACCAATGACTTTGCAAAATTGTAAATAGTAACTTTACCAAATTGTTGAAAAACTTCTATAATTCTATTATTCAACATTTTAATCTTATATTCAAATCTGGATAATCCCATACAATCACTAATTTTAATTGTTTTATATTCGACCAATTACCAATTCACCTTGCTCTCATCTATTATCAGTAAATCTGATGAAACAAAACTTGGGTTTACCCATCTAAGTATTTTCTCTATTATTTCACGTTGCTCTTTTTGTATGTCCTTTAGCAGTATTTCTGCTGCTGAACCCTTTGACTTTTGTAATATTAACGCATCACATTTATCCCAGATTGATTGACATTCCTGTCTTAAACTATTAATCTGTTGTATGTGATTCTCGTTGAGATTGAATATTTCTTCCCACCGTGATAAAAGATACCCTGAAGAGATTCCATCAAGTAATCTATTGTTATCAATATCCAAAATTGCATAGTTTAACTCTTTAAATAAAGATAAATATTCTCTGGGACTCCAAACTATTCTTTTGGGGATATCCGAATCCATATCAAAAGAAGCATCTGAAATTCCTGAGATATAAACAAGTAAATTAATAATTTCCTTTGCTACATCTTTATCACTCGACAGGATGACAATTGGTTTTCCTAACATCAGAGTACTAATTGAAGTAATGAAATTACTCTTCAAAGCTGCAATTAGATGATTTGCTCCAATAAATTCAGAAGTGGGAGTAAATTGGTGAAATTCTTTTTCAATGTTTGAGGATAGGCTTTCAGCAAATAATTCAATTTCAAACAAATCAGAATTGGGATTTAGAAAATCATTCGAATATTTATTCAGAAATTCAATACAATATTTGATAAAAACTTGTTTGTAACTTGCGAAAATCGAAATTGCATTTTCTTTAAAAATCATGCAGTTAATTAATAACGTTGAACTGTAATTTTTCGATATTCCAATTAAAGTATCATCATCTGGAGTAATAAGATAAAATATATGATCTACGACACGGTTCTTACTTTCTAAATTTACAAAATAATTAGTCAGGAAAAACTTTACCTCTTTTGATATAGTGTCTGTAAGTTGAGTTAGTCCTTCTATATCATTAAATCTAAAAATTCCCGTTATGAATTCAGATCTGTTGTAAATTTGTAGTAGATGATTTATACTTTCATCTAAATATGTCTCAACCTCTTCAGGAATTAAACTAAGACCATCTGCCATCGGGACAAAATCAAGAAACCCTCCAATGTAATCCATAAATTCATCAATAAATTTTGGTCGCGTGATATCACCTATTAGAAACAAAAAGAATTTTTCTTTCTCTTCTCCATAAATCTGATATTTTTCAGTTTGGATTTTTTTCATACTACCGATTTGCATTTCTTTCATCACAGATTGTATCGCGGTCATTATTCCTGAGAAGAGGATATTTTTTGTATCTGAATCCGAAATAAAATCTCTAGTGTATACTGGTATCCCTGTTTCCTTTTGCACAACTAGGAAACTCAGTAAGGTCAACGACCAATTTTAGTAATGCATTTAATAAGAATTTCTATTTAAAGTTATTATTATTTTTTTAAATGGGATACAAATGCTCAGCAGGTAATAAAATGATATTATAGTGATTTTCTATGTGGGAGAGAAATTCTGATCTAAGAAATGGAAATTTGCAATAATTAGTATAGTAAATTCTGTTTAAAATACCTTAACTTAACAAGGCTATTTTATACTATAGTAGATAAAATCATATTTGATCTTGTGGAATGAGTTTCGTCATTAAATGTATTTCAGCTGGTACCATTTTCTTTGTTGTTGTGAATGGTAAGGAAATAAGTAAATTATAGAACTTAATGGATTAACCGCTTGTTAATCCATCTCCTACAGTTTCTAGTTGCGCTTGTAGTTTTTCCATTTGTAATGCAAGAATTTCAATATTATCATAATTGTTCCGTAGATGATGATCTACTATAAACAGAAGTACAGCATACATTATGATCAATATGATTGTTCCACTTACAGGTAAAGCTAAACCCATGAAATATGCAATTAACTGCCCTATGATAAATATTTTGAGTAACGATATAGGTTTGGAATTCAATGACTTATGATATGCAAAAAACTTTCTAGACATAAGACAATACCTTCCTAATTAATTATAAAAGTTTGTCACGATTGTTTGATGAACTAAAATGATTCAGGTGATTACACCTCATTTTAATTGATCTGAGATCTGAACAAGTAGTATATGATTATGTTATGTCTTCTTTGAGAGAGTTTACATACATTGTATGACAGTATAAGGTGACGCTTAACTAATTCCTATACAATCGAAAGTTTTTTACTATGTTCTAGACGTATGAGATATTCTAACTAAATAAGATAATAATACCCATAAAATTCCTAAAAGAGTAAGGTGAATATTCTTATTATTCACCAAATCTAATCCCCAAAGGTATGGAAAAATAGTATGGATGTAGCTATAGTAGGAATTGGACACAGTAAGTTCGGTCGCCGAGATGATGTGACAGTTCAAGAACTCGCTTTTGAGCCGTTTGTTCAAGCACTAGATGATGCAGGAATGCAACGAGAAGATATTGGGGCAACGGTAATTGGTGCTTCTCCTGTATATATGACCCAAAGGAGTATTGCAGGACCAATCACAGAATATTTAGGATTAAATCCACAACCAGTTTGGTTAACTGAAGCAGCATGTAGTAGTTCTGCCGCAGCAATGAGAACAGCATATGCTCAGATCAAAGCTGGAATGCACGATACAGTTGTAGTTCTTGGCGTGCAGAAGATGCTCGAGTTAAGTACGACTGAAATTCTAAAAGTCATGGGGCGATCAGGAGATGTACAATGGGAAGCTCCATTCGGAACCACATTTGCCAACTACTATGCTTTATATGCAACCGCTCACATGAATAAGTACGGAACAACTCCCGAAAATTTAGCTGAGGTTGCAGTAAAAAACCACCATTATGGAACTAAAAATCCGTTAGCTATGTTTCAAAAAGAGACCACAATCGAAAGAGTACTTGAATCTCGAGATGTTGCCACGCCAATTCACTTGATGGATTGTTGTGCAAATGCAGATGGTGCTGCAGCAATAATTCTCACAAATGAGGAAATTGCAAAGAAAAGTGATACTCCAATTTGGATAAAAGGGACTGGTGCAGCAACAGCCCCATTTTCGATATTATCAAGGCCGGACCTTACTACATTACCCAGCGCAACATTAGCTTCAAAACAAGCATATGAACAAGCAAAGATTACACCAAAAGATCTTGATGTGGCCGCAGTGCATGATTGTTTTACCATAGCTGAAATTATGGCTTATGAAGATTTAGGGTTTACTGAAGTTGGAAAAGGTGGAGATTTTGTTCAAGATGCCTATATCGGAGGTAAACTGCCTGTAAATGTAGATGGAGGTCTAAAAGCAAAAGGCCATCCATTAGGTGCAACAGGTACCTCTCAGGTTTACGGAATTGTTAAACAGCTCCGAGGAGAGGCAGGGGAGATTCAGGTTGATGGTGCTGAAATTGGATTGACCCACAATATAGGTGGACATGGCCAATATGCCATTGTCAACGTCTTATCAAGGTGAAATTATGAAACAGTTTGGATACGTAGATTATATTTCTCAATCAAAAGTAGGAAATGAGTTCCTAGCTGGACTCCGCGAGGGAAAATTAAAAGGCACATATTGTACAAAATGCAATGAATTTTATTTCCCACCACGTGCTTATTGTACAAAAAATGATTATACAGATGAATTCATGGAATGGAAGGAGTTTTCATCTTACACAGGGAAAATTGTTTCATTCTCTGAAGTTCACATAGGTCCAGTTGGCTTCGAACAATATACTCCATATATGGTTTGTGTAGTTGATATGGATGGTGGAGGTAGATTAATCGGATGGGCAGATGTATCACCTAAAGAGATCTCCATTGGGGATGTCATCACGGTAAAACCTGAATTAATAGCAGGAAATCGGGTTACATATAAATTAACTCTCGGAGATGAAGTTGTAGAGCCTGTCATTGAGGAAGATACCGATTCTGAAATATCTACAATGAAATTAAAAAACAAGGTAGCAATAATTACTGGCTCAGGAAAGGGGATTGGTAAAGAAATCGCTATTGAATATGCTAAGGAAGGAGCTTCAGTTGTGGTCAGTGCAAGAACATATAGTGATGTATTGGCAGTAGCTGAACAAATCCAAGAATCAGGCGGCATCGCATTTCCTGTTGCTTGCGATATTTCGAAAACTGAAGACGTAGAAAATATGGTGAAAGTTACCTTAGAAAAATACGGGAAAATCGATATTTTGGTTAACAATGCGGGGATATCTCGAAGTGCACTTATTCATCGCACGACAGATGAATTGTGGGATCAAGTAGTTAATATCAACATGAAGGGAACGTTTAATTGCACAAGAGCGGTTATCCCTCATTTAATGGAAAAAAAACCCCTTGGGGGTAAGATAATTAACTTTACATCTACTGCTGCGAAATACGGGAATGCTGGTCAAGTAGCATATACTGCCTCAAAATGGGGCGTAGAGGCTATTACAAGAACTACAGCCCGAGAATTGGCCAGATATAATGTGCAGGTAAATGCCATTTGTCCAGGATTCATTGAAACTCCAATGACTGCAGATACACCTTCTGCATACAAGGAACAGACCATATCTCAAATTCCATTATTACGGATAGGGGAATCTGCTGATATCTCCAAAATGGCAGTCTTTTTAGGATCTGATGACTCAAGTTATATGACAGGTTCTGTTGTACAAATTGACGGCGGATTACGAATGTAATAAGCTCATTCCACATCAGAATGAATATTTTCATTAAAACTATTAAGCTTATGCGACAAAATGAATAATTCTTGCTCTAAATCCTTTAACCTATAATGATGATTGATAATTAAGTAAATCATAAAAAGTGGTAGTACCACGCGGATTGTAAATTCGATTAATGTGCATAAAATAAGCATTACAACTCTGAAATTTGTAATTAGAAAAAACAAAATTGGGAGACCGATAAACGCAATGATTAAAATCATAAATCTAGATGAACTACCAGTTCTTACCATTATATGGTATATCACTAATTCTAATATAATTTTTTTGCGAGCTACCTAATATTATACAGCTTATAAAAGACAATAATTGAGTTTTCAATATTAATTTTACATTTCAGCTTATTGCTGGCTTATACTTGATAAATTTAATTGCTTCTCGGGGGCAAATTTTAACACAAGCTGGATCACCACCACAAAAATCACATTTGTAGAGACTATATTTCATAATATCTCGTCCAGATTTCGTTTTCATTGGACGATCTTTAATTGTTGAAATGAATATAGAAGCCTCACCATGCATTTGTTCACAAGCTTTTACACATTTATTACAAGCAATACAATCTTTGTAACCTTCAGGTGCGTCTGATAAATACAACGAAACAACATTGTTTTCATCTATTGACATAGCATCATAAGGACATGCTGGTAAACATGGTGGATTTACACAATGCCAACAAGGCAGGATTCCCGTAGATCCTTCGTCTCTACCGCTAGTATGTTTGGGTCTATGATTGATCTTAATAGCAGACATTTTTGGGTCCATAATCCCAAATTTCTCATTAGAACAAGCAAGTGCGCACAGATCACAAACACCACAATCCCCATCGATGACTTCAAGTCTCCAGTGCTGTCCATTTTTTAAATTCAAATGTTAACCTCCGCTAAGTTTACAATTTCCTGCTTTTGAGCTTCTGAAGGAATCCCATTATTATCCCATCCTCGGACCAGATAATAATCATCCAACATGATCTCATATTTTTCTCTCTCAATCAGATGACCCTTTGCCACTCCAGCTGTTGCTGGTTCATCCATATATCGTGGAGGTGGATAATCATCTGCTCTCGTAATGCCAAGCTTTAGATTAAATAATCTTTCAAGATTAATTATTCTATCTCCAATTGCCTTGAAATCGTCAATTATAGCGCCTGTGCTTTTTTCAACTAAATTTGAAAAATGACCATATTTTAATAAGTGAGGTGAATTGAAACTATGTGTAACAAATCTGCAAATTCCTAACCCGTCACCTACTGCATATACACTTTCGTGAATAGAAACTATCAATCCTTTATCATTATAACTGGTTGGAGTTGTATCAACCTCTCTACCGTAAATTTCAGTAGTTAATTCTTTAGGTAAATCAAATATCTCTAATGTTGGACGACTTCTCAAGTGATCTGCACCACGGGAAGAGGTACCAAGCCCTAATGCAAATGCTTTGATATATCTGCAATCATGCGGATCTGATTGTGGCAATCCTTTTGAAGAAATGTGTAATTTGGCTGCTTCTTCAGCATTGTCTCCCAACCTTGAAAGCACTCTTGATGAATCTGCAATTAAGTCACCAATACCTTGCCTATATGCAGTTTGATAAACCAACGATTGGATTAATCCAAAATTACCGTACTCGAGTGTGCCATTATACTCATCTGGCAATAATCCTTTTTGACTTAATTCTATAAACCATCCAAGATTAGTTCCACCACTGGATATGTCCAATCCAAGTTCATTGAACATATTGTTTAGTAGAATAACTTCATTTGCACTACTTAAACCAATATTTGCTCCGAGTAAACCTACTGCTGTATATTCTGGACCTTCCCCACCTTGTGCATTCGCATGCCTACATTGAACTACACAAGCAGCACAAGCCATTGCTCCTTTGGAATACTTATGGAATTCTTCAGCTTTAAGGCTATTATCAAATTGAGTCTCTTGTGAATTTTTAGTTCGAATTGCCCCAAGTAGATTACTCGGTTCATAAAGTAATGGTGTTCCAATTTTCCGTAGAGTTTGAACAACTCGGGATCCATTCAGATAATCTTTCAATTCGATTATCTCGTTCATAAACTCTTTTGGTTTGTGGATCTTTACTCCTCGGCCTGGACGAGCCACAACAGCTTTCAAATTTTTGGATCCCATCACCGCACCCATTCCCCCACGTGAGGCGGAATTCTTTATTCTATTAATTATGCATGCAAATCTTACCAGATGCTCTCCAGCCGGTCCTATACATGCGGTTTCAACTTCATCACCCTCATTTTCCCAGATTCTATCTTGAGTAGTCTGTGTATTTAGACCCCATAAATGCGACGCATCTTTGATCTCGATTTTATTATTATCAAGAAGTAAATAGACTGGATTTACAGCTTTTCCTGTAATAACAATTCTATCAAATCCTGCATATTTCATAGCAGGACCAAAAAACCCTCCACAATTCGCATCACCAAATGATTTTGATTCAGGAGACAAAGAGCTAACATTAAATCTCGCAGCATTAGGTGCAGCAGTTCCTGTCAAAAGACCATTTCCAAAGATTATTGGATTTTCTGGATCGAATGGGGAAATATTTTGAGGATCTGGTAACTGTCTATATAGTTCTAGGAGGTTCATCCCCCTTCCGCCTAGAAAATTAAGAACATCTCTTTCGGGAGTTGGCACAATTCTAATTACGTTGTTACTTAGATTTACATACACAGTGTTTCTTACAAGTTCCATTTTGAGGTCAATCCATCTCAATTAAGATTCGGATACCGTCTCCTTTCCTCAATTGATCAAATGCCTCATTTATCTGTTCTATTTTAAACCGGTGAGTCACCAATGGATCTATCTTTATTTTTCCGGCTTGAATTAATTGTAGAATTCGCGGAAAACTACGGGGTGGGCAACCTAGAGATCCAATTAACTCCAGCTCACGATACATAACTTTGCCGCTAAAGAAGCCATCCCATTTTTTGAATGAATATCCAACAACAATGAGTTGTCCACCAGGACCTAAGAGATCAAAGGCAAGTTGTTGAGTTGCTGGATTACCTATTACTTCAAATGCTACATCAATTGAACCAACAAGACTCCTAACTTCTTTCTTAACATCTGAAGTATTAGGATTAATAATATGAGTCGCACCCAATTCTTTTGCTAATTCTAACTTAGGTTGTTGTAGATCGATTGCTATTACTTCAGCACCTAAAAAGGCTGCAAACTGTACAACATTTATTCCAACACCACCACATCCTATTACTGCAACTTTGTCACCAGGTTCTATTTTCGCTCTTTCTATTACTGCATGATAGGGAGTCGCTACCGCATCTGCAACTATTGAGAGCTCTTTTACTGGCATCCCTTTAGGTATTATTATTATGTCTTTAGCAGGTAATGCAATGTATTCTGCAAAAGCCCCATCAATATGATTTCCCAACATTATTTGTTTAGAACAAAGGGTTTCTCTTTGCTTCTTGCAATATTTACACTCGCCACACGTAAGAACTGGAGGAATTAAAACAGCATCTCCTTCTTTAAACTTAGTAACCTCGGACCCCACTTCTTTTACATATCCTGAAGCCTCATGTCCGAGAATTATTGGTAATTTTTTAAATGTAGGAGTCCCTTCAATATATCCTTCATCCGTATGACAGACACCACAAGCAACTATTTTGATGAGTATTTCATTTGGTTTTATGGTTGGAATATCTCTTTCCTCGATAACTAATTTTTTCTCGCCTGTGAAGACTGCGGCTTTCATATACAATACCATTATAGTTTTTGTTAATATATTTTGTATACTTTTGAAGGAGTTTTGTGAAAATATCAGATAAAAATTCTTATTTTTTCAGTGACTATTAACTTTCATTGAATCTTCTCTCGTCTTTTACTCAAATTGACATTCTGACATGATAGAATCATATTAAAAAAAAAATAAAGAAATTTTGTAATTGTTGAGATTGAAATTTTTATATTAATTCTAAATCACCATCCCAATGAGAATTTTGACAACACGGTTAATTCCATTTATACTCATTACGCTTATGATGATGGGTGGAACACCCAGTACGACTCCAGTCAAAGCTTGGGGTTTGGCCACTCATACATTTATTGCCGATCAAGCACTGAGCCATGTTGAAACAGCATGGTTAGATATTTTCGATTTTTATTCTATTGAAATATTACAAGGTGCCTTGTATCCAGATGTAGTTTTACAAAATTGGGATAGTCATTTATATTATCCTGACGACCCTACAAATAAAACAGGACCGCAAGACATCAAACTTACTCTAGATATTGCAATTGGTTTGTTTGAAACTGGTAAATGGGCTGATGGTTTTTTCAAATTAGGAATTGCAATTCACTACATGGCAGATATGAATATTCCAATTCACACTGGTGAGCTTTATGGTGGTGATACACCTGAGAGTAATCCAATTCATGCCAAGGTGGAAGGAGATATCAATTCAGAAATAAATTCAGCAGGTTTCACATTAAATCCAAGAGCTACAATTGTTTTGAATAGCACTTACGATGCTGAAGATTTCGCTATTGATCAAGCAACAGCTGCCAATGCGTATCGTGATGATGTTATGATGAATTACCCCGATGAAACTTCAAATGCCTTAACAACAAATACTACTTACTATGCAATAATTGAAGGCCAAGTTGAAGAAGCAATTTTCTCAGTAGCAACATTATACAACGCAGGTGTTGCTGGTCTAACCGTACCCACACTCCCCACCCCATCAATCTCAGGCAAAGTAATTATTGATAAAACTCATGGAAATGATTATAGTGGATCTGCACTAACTCAAGTTGCTGATGATTTGGGAAGATCTTTTGAAATATTATTTGATTCTTCTGCTATTTCAAGTAATACAGATGTTAAAACATTAATTATTACTGCTCCTACAATCGGATTTACAAATTTTGAATTGAATCTGATTACAACATGGTTAGGCTCTGGTGAACGGAATATAATTTTAACATCGCGAGGAGATTTTTCATCATCCATTCTTATGAGTAGTATGAATGCATTATTGGCTGCAATCAATTCACAAATTCGCGTAAATGATGATAGTGTCTATACAAGTAACCCAGATGCTTATTTCCCCTCATCTGCTGGATCATATACATGGTATCTTGAGACCAAAAATATTGTTGTTCCTAGCAATACTCAGAATATTACTGCAGATGTTACAAATGTTCAATTTTTCAGTCCTGGATCTTTGTATTTTACATCAACTGATGAAAATTTAATGGTATTAGCTTATGGTGATCCATATTCATTCCAAAGCGATGAAAACGGTGCTGCAATCACCAAGGTCTGGGACGATACTCAAGATAGTACTGGCGGTGACACAATACCACTTGCAGCTGTGGAAACTATAGGTGATGATAAGATTGCCGTTTTTGGATCCACAATATTTTCTGACTTTGATTATGGAAGAGTTGAAAGTGTTATTCTTCTACACAATGTTTTGGAATGGTTTGACGTACCTGTCCCAGTAACAACTACATCTACCACCTCATCGACAACAAGTACCACAACAACCACCACTACCACTACCACCACCACAACGCCCACAACAACAAGCAGTACCAGCTCATCTGAAGAGGACAGTGACGATGCTGGAGTACCTATTTCTATTTTCCCAATATTTCTAGGTATTACTTCTATGGTTATTTTGACTTACAGCCGAAGAATTATTGTTTAGTATTGCAATCTTTCTCTTCAAACTAAAAAAAATAAATATCAATCAATTAAATCAGTCTTTTATTTTCAATTTGGTTTTAGCTTGATTTATACAGAGAAATATAGTATCATTTTCCTCCAATGTCCCAGATACTGGATTAAAGATGATAGTATCAGAACCTTCTTTCTTGATTGCTAAAACCTCTATTTCCTTTTTCCTTAACGTCGCAATTTGTTTTTGATGATAAATTCCCCCATTTTTTACTTGATGCTCAAAAAAGTGATACGGATAAAAACGGATAGAAATCGTCAAACCCATATTATTGACCAATATTCTTGACATTGCATTTGCAACTATCCTCTGATGAACGATTACACTATCGACCCCTGAATTTCTATACATTTCAGTAGTCTCTGGATCATGAGTATACTGGAAAATCTTCGTATTCGGATTTTTCTTGTTAAAAAACAAATTTATTTGAACTGCTAAAATGAATTTTTCTATAAAATTACAAACAAGCGTGTCCTCATCTACATATTTCGAATATAATTCTTCAAGGTTGGTATTTGCATTGATCTCATAGATTTCATATTTGTTACTGGAAATTTTGGTTGTATCAATTTGATCAGTGACACCAAATACAATCTCTACATCTGGATTATCGAAGTGAGAGGCAATATGTGATAATAATTGATATTCACCAATAAATAGTAGTTTGGAAAATAGTAATTTAGGATTTATCAAATTTTTAAAATTATGAGAGATAAAATCTTGATTCAACATTATAGAAAAGGCAATCTCCTCATTGATCGATCTGCCCTAACCCTCACATTGGACCCACTTCCTGACCATCCACGCGCCCACTTTACCCCCACGAATACTTAGGGGTTGGATACAACCCCTTACGGTCACTATTGTAGTACCGTATCCAGCGAGTAACGTGCATTTTTAATGCACGAACACTCGAAATAATAATCGATACGATAGCTTCAGCCTTCACAAGGCTGAATTTCGATTCAATCA
>JAAFKL010000384.1 GCA_021399405.1 Candidatus Heimdallarchaeota archaeon
AAATGAGGAATGAATATGTGGCTCAATGCTTTTTCCAAAGATCAGAAGGTTCTATCTCCAATCGAACTTTTAGTCCTTGGAACTGTACGGAAAGAAAACCTATCTGCTAAACAAATTTCTGATAGATTACTAGATTCAACATCAGAATGGCAACCTGCATCAGGTACAGTCTATCCAATTTTGCATAGATTGACAGAACGTGGTTTTCTTCACAGATCAAAAGGCAACAGAATAAACTTCAGAAGGACCCATATGGGGAATATATTCTTAGCATCGATATTGAAACCTCTCAAGGTTCAGATCGAAGAATCAAATCGATTTTATTTAGCTATTTTAAATTCGCTCCTCAAGGTGCAACCTGCCCCAATTGGTTTGCATCAATTTATGGATGAAATTGAGGAAACAACAAACCAATATCTTCAAAGCATCCAAGAAATCAAAAGTCAAGCATCAAATGTATCAGATGATAGTTTTGATGTTCCTATTGATTTTGAGTAAAAACAAAAAGGAATGAGAAAAATGCGTTTCAGTAAAAAATTTAGACAATGGAAAAGAGCCCCTGTGATGGGCGGACATTGGCGATTACGCCAATTAAGACAGTTTGATTTTGGTTTTCAATATGAAGAAGAAAATCAACTTCGAGTAGTTATACCTTTACCAGGGATTGATCGAGATACATTGAAGGTGAAGGCTAAGGAGAATATGGTATCAATCGCTGTAAGCGTATCAGAAAACTTCAGAAAATATGCGGCTAGACCCGAGGACAGTTGGGATATAACATTGGATTATGAAGTGTTGCCTGACTCTGCCAAAGCAAAATATGTGGACGGGTTGCTTACCGTAGATTTAGATCTTAAATTCCCAGCTTCAGATGTTGATAAGATCACGTATGAGTGAAATAACTGATATTAAATAAAATATTAATGCTCCAATAAATCAACTAAATGTAGTAATATTAACTCACCATTGAAAATAATAAATATTTAAAGTATATTAAATAAAATGAATGGGTGATTTTGCCCATTAATTTAAATAACTAAATCAAAAAATCAGATCAACCTTAAATAGTTTGAATTTCTATTTGAATCAAAAATAGTTGAATTAGTTATGAATCAAATTATGAAAAAAAGGAATATTACAGTTGCTGTTAGTCTTATGCTAACAATTACTACTTTAAGTTTCTTCAGTACAATTAATCAAACTGGTACATCAGCTCTTAGCATATCCCAGACGACTGGTAAAGTTATAGCTGTCAAGTTCGATGGCATTGATGGTGAATCTGTTTTTATAGAAACTGTTGGATGGAGTGATGTTATTTCATATTCTTGGGGTGCTCACAGACCCGATGCTGGAGCCACAGGTGCTTCAAGACGAAGAGCTTCTGCAATTCTGGAAGATTTTGTTTTAGTGAAAAATATCGATAAATCAACTCCGAAAATACAAGAAAAAATGCTCAGGGGAGAAGTTATTCCTAAAGTTGAAATCGTCGAATATTTAAACGGTGTACAGTATTGGAAATATGACCTCACAAATGTGCAAATAACTTCATTCGTAGTAGCTGGATCATCAGATTTTGAAGGTGCAGACCTTGAACAGATTACTTTGAATTATGAAGAAATCAAATACACTTATACTGAACGTGAGGCCGATGGTAAAGCTAAAGGAAATGTTGAGTTTGAGTGGAAGGTAGAAGAAGGCGAGTCCTAACCGGATTGATGTTATATTGATTTTAGGGAGAAAAGCCACGAACACAATATTTAACGTAAGCGGCTTTATAGTGCTATTATTCATTTTAGCCATCAGTGCAAGTCAAAATAGCCTTGAATTACCCAATATAGAATTACAAAAGGAAAACGAAACTGATTTTCCAAAATTAATTGAGATTGATCATCAGACTGCAATAATTGAAGGAAATGGTAATTTTATCAATACACCGCTCTTAAATGCTATATCATCCTCTTACGAGAACATCGTAATTCAGCAAGCACCCAGTACAATTATTGAAGGACTAACACTTATTGGTGTAAATATAACACTCATTGATAGTCCAAATTCAATAATCAGGGATAATATCATAACAGGAATCACCGGTACTGTAGTTTATGGGATCTACATTAGCAATAGTCCAGATACATTGGTTGTGAATAACAATATCCAAGGTTTAAACGGTACAATTGACGCTTACGGAATCTACATTAAAGATAGTTTAAATGTGGTAATTGAAAATAATGAGATTTCCTCATTATCAACTCCAGATGGTGATGCATATGGTATCTTTTCGTTCGGGACTGGTAGTGTAACTATAACCGGTAACAATGTACATCACTTATCAGGTATCTATGTACACGGTATAGATACACGACTAAATGGTGGATTTGATATTGTTCATTCCAACATTATAACCGATTTGTCGGGAGAATCTCTATCTGGAATTATATCGTCTGGAACAAATCAACAATCATTCGAAATGAATACTATTACTAGATTAATAACAACATCAACGGGTAGAGAGGTGGTAGGGATAGCTTTATTCGGAAATGATTTTACGGTTTCGAATAATTTTATTAATGATCTACATACAATTGGAATTAGCAAAGTGTTCGGTTATGGTATTTTAGTAAATTCTGAAACTTTTACTATTGTAAATAACTCTATCTCGGCTATCAGTGCATTTACAGTATCAGACTATGTCAATGTTTTCGGAATATATCTTGAATCAGGCTCAAATCCAAGTAATCTAGTTTCAAATAATGTAATTGAAGATATTTCAAGTGATGGGATAACGGATGCTGTTACATTTGGTTTGTATTTTTACAGGTCTTCTAATTTTATGGTGGAATTCAATAAGATTTTGAACCTCCAAGCAATCTCCCCTAATGGTATGCTAATATCAGAGATTTTCTTGCTCGAATGTAATTTAGCCAATTTCAATTTTATTGAAGGATCGACCAACTCAATTATTTGGAGTCATGATGGGATTACCACACATAATCAATATTATCTTTATTTGGATAATGTTAACATCGAAACTAATCCATGGGTTGATGGAGCTAGATTTGGGTCTACAAAAGTGAACATCAATACGGACCTTCCAGTTGCCTCATATGAAAATACGATACTGATCGTTGATACTGTGAACAGTATTATACCGATTACTGATACAATTACAGTTAATATTTTACCCGCATTTGATCCATTATTAGTTGATTCAGTGTCACCACAAACGGAGCTAGGACTGATTGATAATTTTGTAATCTGGGAATTTGTGGATAACAATCCAAGTTATTATGAAATATTCACAAATGATTTGTTAGTTATTAATTCGACTTGGATTTCAGGAGTACCAATATTGTATAGAGTAGACCATCTCGGTCCGGATAATTACAATTTTTCCATTTATGTTTATGATCAAGATGCGAATTCATCCAACAATACGATCTTGGTAACTATTCAGGACACTTTGTTTCCTGAAATTTCACCTTTCAATGATCAAAAATTTGAGCAAGAAATAATTTCATCTAATATTACGTGGTTTCTTACTGATTTTAATCCTGATTACTTCAAATTATATGCAAATGGGACTGAAGTCTTGAATGGTACTTGGCAAAATCAAATCCCAATAATCTTTAGTCTTTTCGATTGGGATCTAGGTTTAACAAATTTCACTATGGAAGCTCATGATTTGTATGGTCATGTGACAAAATTAGCTATCTTCGTAAGCGTTGTAGATACACTAGAACCACTCCTTAACGAACCATTCGATATTTTCTTTGATGAGGGTGATCTAAATATAAAATTGGAATGGATTGCAGAAGATTTCAATCCAGGAAATTGGACCCTTTATGAGAACGGAGTAAATTATCAAAACGGGACTTGGGAATCGGGAGTACCAATCACATTTAGTTTAGATGAATACAAATGGGGTAAATATAATTTCACAATATTCGTCCATGATGCCTTTGGTAATACAGTTGCAGATACAGTTCTTGTGAATGTGATGTTAACAAGTGATTCACCATATACTAAAAACACTGAAACCAAATCAACACAGCAAAATTTACTTGATGATATAGATCCTGTGTATATAGCTGCAGGTGGAGTTCTTATTGGAGTTGCCACAATTGGATCTGTATTGCGAAGAAGAAGAGGATTCTAGTTTTTCTTTGAAGTTGATTACTTAAAAAAATCTAATATTGCATGTTTGAATTTATCATCTTGCCACAACTCACTATGTCCAAATTTTGATATCAGTAAGAATTTAACATCAGATGATAATCTCTTTCGCATAATCGTCTGAATTATATTAGGCGGATAAATTACATCAGATTGACCGTGGGCAATCATTATTGGAATTTTACTTTGGACTTCGCTAAGATCATTTATGACGTTACGCTCAAACATAATAGGGGTTCGCAGGTGTGCATATATTGTTATCGCGGAAGCGAGCATTTTGGGAAACTTGTAAATTGACATAAGAGTATTTCTTGTACCTATTTTAATATCTACACCAAAAGATTCCAGAAGAGCTGCGTCAGGAAGCTCTTGGTCATTTAAATCTGCCAAAGCATATCCAGCAGCATATGCTCCAAGCGAGGATGCAATAATGTAAGTTTTACTCCATTTATTTTTGGACCATCTAATGACACTCATTATGTCATTTTTTTCATAATACCCTGCTGAAATCGGCAAAGAAAGCGAACTCAGTCCATGATTTCGAAAATCAACAGCAATTATGTCGTATCCGTTTTTGGGTAGTAACTCTTGATATTTCCATATAGATCTTTTTGAAGAACTAAGGTAACCATGTATTAGGATTACACAGACATCAAAATCATCTGTATACTTTACTGCAATTTTCTTCCGATCTCTTGTCCTAATAAATCCTTGATGCATCTGTAAATAATTTTGTTTCAGTTTATATGGACCAACTCTATGCAATACACGTAGTAATTCTCCAAAAATTATCAATGGTATTAAAAATATGAAAAACATGAGTTTCGAATTAGAATTTAGTGATTTCGAAGTCATTTTAATTTCATCCATTTAATTTTAACTCAGTATATGAATTGTTTAAGATCTTTGATCTCAAATTTCGTCATACTTACACTCTTACTACATTGGGTTGCGGGAAGAGTAATTTTTCCAATATCAATAACTGTGGCTAAATATTCACCTGATTCAGTTTTCGCTTCGTAAACAATCTTCACTTTAGTCACTTTTTCACCTTGTGAAACTATTTCGGATCGCTTATTGGTGTTAAACCAATCCCATCCTTTCATTTCAAAAATAGCTTTGTCAGCAATTTGAGAATAACGATCGAGACCGTATGTACCTCTATAATTTTTCAAAAACTTATTGTGATCCTTATTTTGATTAATAATTTCTTGGACTGAATCTTCTTCGAGATAGGCCCACATCCTCCCTGAAGGCATATCCATAAATGTTGGACCTACTTTATGTCCTCCCATATGACTTGATTGCCATATTCTAACAGATTGATCGAAATTATTGCTTTTCAATTTCTTTGATATTTGTACTCCAAAAAACCCACAACATTGATCACGCTCATTATGAGTGCATACAAATATATCCCTAATTTTGTCTGATTTGACCTCAAATTTTCTGTAGATGTGAGATTGATTTTCAACAAGAGACTGTATTCCTTCCAGAAATTTATCCTCAGGTAATATTAATTCAGTTCGTTCGAATGAAGCAAAACCGACGCGATTAGCTTTGTAAAAGAATACTTGAGTACCTGACATGCCCCGTTTTATTTCTTTGTCTCCCGATTTGATACAAAAATATTTGAATTTTTTTCCCTCAGACTTAATTTTTTGAAGATATTCTGTTAGCCCTTCTGGAAAATGATTCGATTTTTCAACAAATTTATCCCATGGTTGATTAAATTCAAAAATCAGATAAAAATCGAGATTATCTCCTATCTTTATCCAGGAAGGATCTAAATTTGATTTCTGAGATTCTACCGAACAGAAGACAGGTAAATCAATTTGGCTTGACACATTGCTCCAAAGGAATACACCATTAAAAATTTCAAGTTCAAGGTTACAAATTAACGAACTTTTACTATTGAGATTCAATTCTTAAACACTGAAGAGAATTTGAATTTATTCAACATATTAATTTATGCCGAAATTACTATCTTTTAATTAGCATGGGATGGTGTAAGAATGATCCCAAAAATGGTAATAGAAGCTGTTGATAAAAAAAATTGTGAAGAGTTATTAAAACTAACTTATGTAATGGAAGCTGGATTAAGGGCACCTTTAGATGGGATTTCAGAAGAACACTTGAATTATTCATTTGCAAGTCATAAAATGACCATTGGTCAAATCGCAGTGCACTGTACCGGATGGGCACAATACTTTATGGGAGATGATGATGACAAACCATTCGAGTTAGCTAAGTGGACTGCAAAACCAATGAAATACCCATTAATTTTAACTGATGTCAGTCGGGCCATTGATGATGGTTTTGCTGCAGTTAGAAAAATACTAACAACCCAAAATGATGATATTCTTGAAATTACTCGTGATGGAAAAAAAGGAAAGGGATACATCATCTATAGATTAATGATTCATGCACTGACTCACAGCAACCAAATGGCTTATCTTCGTCAGCTATTAGACAATGAGTGGGAATTTGGAGGTCATTTTGGAGATATGGCTAGTGCTATAATCAAAACTAACTACACAACAGAAAGGGATTTGAATGTACAAGGATTTTAAATATTTTAAACCAAACAATTTGTCGGGATACATTATCCATAGTACATTTATAAACTGTGAGTTAACTTATAATTACATTATCAGAGAATTATGATATACTACGATTGGTAAAAATAAATTATTGCACTAATAGAACTTTACAATAATTTGTTAAATTAGCTCAAAACTAGTTCCAAACTTACAATCAAACCGATTTAACCATTATTATTTATAAGAATTAGAGGAATACACCTTATTTACAGCACATGGGATCTGATCAGACAAAATTCACTACAACTCCTTTGTCTTCTAGTGAATTATTCGCCAATTATGTTTATATATTTTTGACTTCCAAATTTATTTGTGAAATCCACATGTTCATCAGTAGGTAACAATAGGTTACAGAAGAACGAGTGGACAAACCATAGATCATGGTCTGAAAACAAGATAAATGAGATTTCACATCAGTTTAGATTAATAAGGTTTTCAAAAAATAAATTTCGAATATTACAGTTAGGAGTCTTATTTTTTATTTTGGTTTCACCAGCGTTTATTACTGGGAATTCAGGGCTTAGTCAAATTCACAATAATGATGAAGCTTCGTCTGTGCAAAGTATTCAACTTACTGAACTATCAATTAATAATAATTTGGGTAATGAGATCTCTTCAAATATTATAATAACAGATAAGATCTCAACACAAAGTGAAGAATTCCTTATCAATCGAAAATCTACTAACCCACCATTTTTACCACTTAAAGTTGAGGATTCATTAGATTCTGAAAATGAATTAATTAGTTACGGAAGTTCAGGAGGCCCAATTATCCCAACAGTATCAGAAACTCCTGCTCCACCGAATGGATGTATAAACCCATCTAATGATTTCTTAATTGTCGATCATGGACAGATTAAAAGTCATTTTTTTGCAAATAATTTCACCTATCAAACTATATCCGAGGAGGATTTCGGATCAATTACTGCAGAAGAAATAATGGAATATCGAATGCTGTTACTAGAACCTAATTGGGTGAATTACACTGCACTGTGGAGTGGGTTAAATAGTGTCGCACAGGCATTAAATCAGTCTTCCTGTTTAGTTGCTGCATTAAGGATAGGAAACGAGAATAAAGGTACTCGTGTAGATATAGATTTACTTGGGACTGATTATGATGATACAAATTGGCATGATGCAGAAAGTATTGTGGATGGGGGATCTGATTTTATTACTGGGACTCCTTGGAATGGAATAACTTTAGGAGTTCCAGAATTTAATACATGGAGTTATACAGATGTTGGTGTGTTATTGAATACACCAACAACACAACAAGGTTACAATGTAATTTTAGATGATGGAAACCCAACAAACAATCCTACAATGTTTGAATATCAATATGGTCAGGGGCATGTAATTGTAGACAGTTTATCATCACTGAATGGTGGTTGGGGACTCGGAAATACCGATGTAGCCAATAACTATATACAATACATGAATTATACTTCTTATCAAAATCAGATACCTATTGTTGTAGATAATCCTGGTAACTTAACATATAACGAATTCACTACTGGCAATACATTAACATGGCAAGCCTATGATTCTGATCCTGACATTTACAAAATTATTGCAGATGATTTGCAAAAAGATTCTGGTATTTGGACCAATACTGAATCGATTGTCTATGATATTGATGGGTTTTCCAAAGGGATTCATAATATAACAATCGAATTTCAGGATAAGTTGGGTCATAAATCAGTTTACACTTCCTTTGTCACGGTTCAAGATGGCACACCACCAAGTTTTCAATCCAACCCTACAGATTTAACCATTGCAACTTCATCTTGGAACAATGAATTAGAGTGGAATCTAACAGATGATGAAAGTCCTGATGTCTATTTATTGTACGAAGATAATGTTCTTGTTGATTTTGGGCCATGGAGCAATAGTCAACTAATTACATATAATATTGACCATCTATCAATTGGGGCACATAATGTTACCATATTCGCAATTGACTTGGCTGAAAATGTTGCTATTAATACAGTTCTCATAACTGTAGTAGATGACTCTACTGCTCCATCTTTTACATCAACGCCGGGCAATATTTTTTATGAAGAAGGTGTAACAGGAAATACATTAAAATGGAGAGCAACAGATAGTTTCCCATATTTTTATCAACTTTTTGTTAATGAGGTTGAATTTAATGTAGCTCCTTGGTTGGACGGTGTGGACCTGTCATTTGATATTGACGGACTCGGCTTAGGGATCTATAACTTTACGGTGAGGTTATTTGATACATCTGGTTCAAGTGTTACTGATACATCATTTGTAATTGTCGAAGATACAATCAAACCTTCAATTCAATCTTCATCTGGGGGTTTAACATATGAGCTTGGATCAAGTGGGAATATCATAGATTGGACTGTGACAGATACTCACCCTGAAAATTATCTTTTATTAGTGAACAATTCGAATTTCGATTTCGGCAGCTGGGAATCAGATGTTCTATTCGAAATTAATGTCGATAATCTTAGTGTTGGGGTTTACAATCTAACAATTATTTTGAGTGATAGTTCCTCAAATATAAGAACAGACACTGTATTTGTTAGTGTACAGGATACAACTATTCCTGTAATTAATACTCCAACTAATCAAACTGTAGAAATCGGATCTAGTTCCAACACTATAAATTGGATAATTTCAGATTTAGATCCAATTAATTACGTGGTTTATCGAAATGGATCGGAATACTCATCGGGATTGTGGTCATCTGGATTGGAAGTTAATATTAATGTTGATGGTCTTAGTTTAGGTAATCATATTTTCATCATGCAAGCTTTTGATGTCTCAGGAAATTCTATAAACGACACAGTACAAGTGGTAGTTGTAGATTCACTTGACCCCGTTATCAATAAACCAACGGATATAGCTTATGAATATGGGAGCACCTTAAACCAAATCATATGGATAGGGACTGATGATGACCCCGATATTTACAGTGTAGTTCGAAATGACACACTTCTATCGGTTGCAGCATGGACCTCAGGTAATTCGATCTTAATTGGAATTGACGGCTTATCACCGGGGGTATATAATTATACAATTACATTGTTTGACGCAGCTAATAATCAAGTAACTGATACTTTAATTGTGACAGTTCGAGATACAGTTGTTCCAGATATAACCCAACCGAGCAATATTCAATATGAATTTGGTTCAACAGGAAACAAAATTTCGTGGAATGGTTCAGATCTATTACCGTTATCATATGGCATACTTGTAAATGGCAGCTCGAGTCAAACTGGCGGATGGGCAACCAACATTTCTATAGAAATCAACATTGATAATCTAGATCCAGGAATCTATAATTACACAATTGTGATATACGATACCGCCTCGAATTTTAATTTTAATACAGTTATATTGACTGTAGTCGATTCAACTCCACCGGAGTTTACTACGACACCTGAAGCTGTATCATATTCCAATGGAACAATTGGTAATACATTAATTTGGGTTGCAACCGATCTAGACCCTGATACATACACACTATTTCGAGAAAGCACAATAATTGAATCAGGATTTTGGGTATCTTCTGGTATTATCTTAATAAATATTGATGGATTGGCAATTGGAGAGTATAATTATACAATTCTTGTGTCAGATTCTTCTGGCAATTCAATTTCGAATGAAGTAATAGTAACTGTTACTTCCGAAGCGGTATTTACTTCTGTCCCTAGAGATCTTCATTATACAAATGACACTTCAGAAAATACACTCAGCTGGATTATGGAGGATTCAAGCCCTGATTCTTATATAATTTATAGAAACACTACCGAAATCAATTCAGGAGTTTGGACTAGTGGAATACCAATTATTATTAACATTGATAATCTTGTTATAGGTTATCACAACTTCTCAATTTGGGTTAACGATACTGATGGAAATATAATAACCGATGAGGTAAAAGTATTTGTAACGGACAATCCTGTGATATCAACACCACCAAGTAATATTACTTATGTCGAAGGAACAATAGGTCATTCAATTGTATGGAATGCTACAGATTCATTACCTGACAATTACACAGTTTACAAAGATGGAGCATTCAATTCAACGGGTGTTTGGAGTAATGGAGTGAATGTTGTCATTAGTATAAATGGTCTCTTCAAGGGAGTATATAATTTCACAATAGTATTCACTGATGAAAGTGGGAACACCAAAACCGATACTCTATTTGTAACTGTGAATGATAGTGCTCAACCAATTGTAGATGCACCAGACGATGTAATCTATGAAGAAGAAATCACGTCAAATACAATTTCTTGGACTGGCACTGATTTACATCCTCACATGTACAATGTAACATTGGATGGAGGATTATATGATTCTGGAACATGGATTTCAGTTGTTCCCATAATTGTGAATATTGATGGATTACCATTCGGGGCTTATACATTTACAATATACCTTAATGACACTTCTAACAATGTAAGCAGTGATACTGTCATAGTAACAGTCACCGATAGTCTTAATCCAGAGATAGATCAACCATCTACAATTACATATGAAGAGGATTCAAGTCCCAATACAATCACCTGGACTGGCACTGACAATAACCCTCACAAATTTAATGTTACTTTGGACGGATCTAATTATCAGAGTGGCACGTGGACATCTGGAAATCCTATTGTTATAGATATTGATGGTTTATCTGTTGGATCATACATATTTGTTATTAGATTAAATGATACTTCAAACAATTTTATTACACACATGGTTATCGTAAGTGTAACTGATACAGTGAGTCCAGGCACCAATGATGTGTCTAATTTTTCCTATGAAGAGGGTTCATCACCAAATATAATCTCATGGACGGGCACGGATAACAATCCAGACAAATATAACGTCACACTTGATGGAAGTAACTATCAAAGTGGAACATGGATTTCTGGTAATACACTAATCATCAATATTGATGGTTTGAGTATCGGTATTTATCAATTTGTAATTTACTTTAATGATACATCTGGTAATTTGATTTCTGATCAAGTTACTGTAACAGTTGTGGACACCACTAGCCCAATAATTGATAGTCCAGGCGATACAGGTTATTCAGAAGGATCTACCCCTAATACTATCACATGGACAGGTTCAGTAGAATCAAATGAAGATAAATATTTTGTCACTGCAAATGGAAGTTTAATAGCTAGTGGATCTTGGACTTCAGGAGTTGGAATTACAGTTAATATCGACGACTTAGTATTAGGCGTTCATTTTATTGTAATTACATTAAACGATACTTCGAATAATATCATTACCGATGAAGTGAAAATCACTGTGTTTGATGACACTAAACCGTCGGTTACAACCCCTAGCAATTTTTCTTATTCAATTGGTTCAACATCAAATAGCATTACTTGGACAGGAACTGATACTAATCCTGATAGTTATGTGGTTGAGTTAGAAGAATCTTTGTACGTAAGTGGTACTTGGGTTTCGAATAATCCAATTATCATTGATGTAGATGGGCTTGGAATTGGAATATTCAATTTCACTATAATTCTAAATGACACATCAAATAATATCGAAATTCATACTGTATTAGTAACAGTTAATGATACAGCAGGACCCGGGATTACTAGTCCAACTGATATTGCATTTGACGTAGATAATAATCCTAAACCAGTAATATGGATAGCATCAGATCCATTCCCTGATAAATATTTTATAACTCAAGATGGTTTTGAGGTTCAGAACGGAACTTGGATTTCAGGTCAACCAATTACATTCTTAGCAGATTTATTATCATTAGGAACTTATGAATTTGTTATTTCATTAAATGACACAACTGGGAATGTTAGTAATGATACAGTATTTGTTACTATCAGACAAATAGATATTGATAGTCCGAGCAATATTGTTTACAACGAAGGATCTTCATCAAATTTCATAATATGGAATGCTACAGATGGTAATCCCGATAAATATTCTGTTACAAGAAATGGCAGTGAAATTGAGACTGGGAATTGGATTTCCAATGCAGGTATTAATATCTCAATTAATGGCCTCTCTGTTGGAGTTTATTCATTCATCATTACAATAAATGATACTGATGGAAATAGCTTACCTGATGAAGTTATTGTCACTGTAATTGACACCACTAATCCATTAAGTGATGATCCAATTGATATCACCTATGAAATGGGAGTATCAGGCAATCAGATAATTTGGATAGCAACGGATAATCATCCTGATATGTATGTCGTTACAAAAGACGGACAAGCATACGAGAGTGGGAATTGGATTTCTAGTGTTCCAATAAATATAATTATTGACGGACTCAGTTTGGGTATCTATACTTTTGTAATTACATTCAATGATACTACGAATAATGAAATTACAAATACAGTTATCGTTACTGTAGAAGATACAACCACACCAAGTATAGTACCTCCATCAGATTTTAGTTATGAAGAATTAGAGACAGGAAATATTATTGTATGGGACGTAACAGATCAAAATCCTGCTAATTTTACAGTTTATCGAGATGGATTGTTGTCTCAAACCGGTGATTGGAATAATACAGATAATTTGGAAATTAATGTTGATGGGCTTTTATTGGGATCATATGTATTTGAATTAAAAGTGGAAGATGCTTCAGGCAATATTATTTCCGATTTTGTTACTGTATCAGTGATTGAATTAATAGTACCAGTATTCGATAAAGTACCTCTAAACTTGCAAGGTAATGAGACTACAATTGTAATATTGAGTTGGAATGTAACTGATGCTCACCCTGGAACTTATGATATTTTGTTAAATGGAACCTCAGATAGTACTGGAATCTGGACAAATGCAGATGCAATTACAGTGTCATTCGGTGTTTTAACCAAGGGATATTACAATTTCACCATAATATTTTATGATTCATCTTTGAATAATGTATCACACACCCTTATTTACGAGGTAACTGATGATCTCGATCCTTTGTTTTTATTAGCAGTACAATCTTGTAGTGTCGAGGAAGGTTCTAATTGTGATCTGATTACTTGGTGGCGTACTCAAGAGATATATCCAAGCCAATATATTATTTATGTCAATGGATCCGCAGATCCGGCTATTTCTTGGACTGATTCATTAATTTCCTTTGATGTAACAAATTTTGACAGAGGCATCTATAATATTACAATAGTAATATTTGATGAATCTGGCAATTCAGCAAGTGCCACTACATTTGCTACGATTTTCGACGGGAATTTACCAACCTTTACCTTACCTCCACCAAATAGAATGACAATTAGTGAATTATCCACTAACAATATTATTAGTTGGGTGAGTAATGATAAATATCCAGGATTTTATGAAATTGAAAGGAATGGTTCATTGTTATTCACAGATAATTGGCAAAATTTGAATCTCATCACTATAAATATTGACGGACTTATTATAGGAGTTTACAATTTCACCATTACAGTATTTGATGGATCCGATAATTCCATTTCATACACAATAATTGTTACAGTTATTGATAGCACTCTTCCAAACCTTATCGAAGGACCTACTAATTTACAATCCTCAGAAGGAGAAGATGAGTACACAATTCAATGGATATATTCAGATCAAAATGCAATGAATTATTCAATTGAAATGAACGGAATTGAACTGATTGGGCTATCTTGGATATCTTCAAACCCAATTATTCTCAACGTTGGAGATCTAAATTTACAAGCGGGTAATTATAATTTTACAATTATTGTATGGGATACAACATTTAATGTCCACTCGAATAGCATTTTTGTAGAAATAATCGATGACACAGCACCTGTATTCACACTACAACCTGATAATTATGAATTTTATACAAACCAAACAAATCAGGAAATTTCATGGCAAGTGTTTGATTTACATCCATCCTCCTATTCTGTGTTAATTGATGGAACATTAGAGATTAGTAATATTTGGGACAATAACGAAATGATTATTCTTGATCTGAATGATCTCGAAGTTGGAAGCTATAATATTACAATAATTATTTCTGATAATTCAGATAACAAAATTTCTCATTCTATTATAATAAAGGCAAAAGATCCATTGATCATAGAAACTTCACTACCCAGTGTTAAATTGATTGAAATCGTTCATGAAGGGGATATTGAATATTACAATGGAACATGGTTAACAAGATTCGAAGGATTAAGTATTAACAATGCTACTATCCAAGTTAAATTATATGAAGATGGTAAATTAAAAATAATTCAAGGAAGCTCATACGTAATCTATACAGATGAAAATGGTAATTTTGATTTAGAATTTAATTATACCAATATCCCTGTCGGAAATTATATTTGGGAAATCTCATTTAGTAAAAATGATTATGAAAGTAGAATTGTAGATATACCAATTACAATTATTCCGCACAGTTATATTATTGAAATTCAAATACCTGCAGCACTAGAAAAGGGAGAGGATTATTTCATTACAGCGATTGTTTATTATGCAAATAATGGAACAACCGCGGGTTCATTATCATTAAATCAATTAGTATCTAGACAAGGAAAAGCAACCGGAGTGGAAGTAATATTTAATATTATCATATCTTATGATGACGGCTCAAGTGCTGAGGTGATTAAAAAATCATTTACTACTTCGAAAGGATTTGCTGTAATTCAATTTGCAGGTACTGAGACACAAACAATAAAGTCAATTTCTCATATTTCAGCAGCAGTAGAAAGTAATGAATTTGGAAATGAATTTACCGTTGCACTAAGTGATGCTGATCTACCTCTTGTGAAAGTTTCTCCATCCTCTGGGATCGAATTAGTTACAGAATTCATTTTGGAGTACATTTCAATTATCATCCTCATAGTTATAACCCTTGTATCAATAATTACCGTTATAATTTATACTAGAAAAAGACTGAATGTTAAAATCAAAGCACATCTAAAAACCATGGATAACGCAAAAGTTGAATTAGATGCCTTATTATCAATAAGAGCGATAATTATACAGGCATCATCAGGTTTACCGTTGTATGAAAGGAAATTTAGATCAATGGAAGTAGATACGACATTAATTTCTGGCTTAATCACTGCATTTTCAGCATTTTTGGGAGAAATTGGAAGAGAGGAATTATTTGGATTTGAAACTATTGAAAGACAAGGTCTTTCTATTACATCACACAAGGGATTCAATTCACGTCTTACAATAATTTCCAAAAATGAATTACCTATGGTTTTATTAGATCAAATTAGCACATCACATATTGAAATTGATAGTAAATTCAGAGAGCAATTAACTTCTGATTCAGGAGAAGTGCTGGATGAAAACTTTCTCGATCAAGTATTCGAGATCTCAGGACTTAATATTGGTGTAATCGAAAAATTCGAATTGAACTCACGAAATATTAGAAAATTAAAGAAAATGAAATCAATCACTAGGAATGTGAAAGATAACATTAATTCATTGAAACAATTGTTTGACCAGAACAAGGATGAGCCAATTTATATTCAAAATGTAATGGAATTTTTTGGTGATCGCGGTATGAATGAAGAAGTATCGGCTCGTACATTTCTGATTGCTTACAGATATAATATTATTAACCCAATATTTGGTTAAATTCAAATAATATCTTATTTCAGTTGATTATAATTCAAGATCGAGAAGATAATTTCTTGCCACAAGTATAGTATCAATGATTAACAATGCAAATATTATTGCAATCGTATAAGTGTAAATTCCATCACCCTCCACTGTAACTTCTACAATTTCTTCTGAAAAAAATTCTATCAAATAAGAACCTGGTTTTTCAATTTTTACAGTTTTAGAGCTTGTAAATTGAAAAAAATCAGGAGTTATCTTATCTTGATGATTTCCTATCGGGTCCATATAACTGACATTCAATTCAATTACAGTTAATTTATCTGATGAAAATTTCAGCTCTGGTGTATGTACATTTAACACGATTGACTTTTGTGTATCAGGAAAAAGTGTGGTTGAATAATTATTTTCAAAAAGAGGTAATAGCATCACTAAACTGCATATTAACAAAATGTGTATTATTGTTGTTACTTTCATATCATAACCTCACAAATCAATGCTTCTCCTAAGATGAATTACTAGTGAAATCCCTAGTAAAACAACTGCCCCTAATGCAGACATAATCAGGGGGAAGATTATGGAACTTTCTTGAAAATGTAAATCTGATTTCAGAATTTTATGGAGAATACTTGATTCATCCGTATTTAATAAGAAATTTAAGGTGCCTAAACTAAGAAAAGATAAAGTCGCAATTTCGGCATTAGGAATTATTTCGGCTAACAAAATCGCTCCAGCAACAATGATCATTATTTGTATTAAGAGAAGGACCATTAATTGTGTTAACTCTACTGTTGTAATATTAATCCCAATCAGATATAGTAACATAATTATTCCTATAATCATGGACAAATAAATTTCGATGACAAATATACCATAAGCTTGAATGTAAAATGAATGACGTTTAACTCTCTGTGTAAGCCAAAATCCATAGGATCCATTAATTTCCATGTTTGACCACTTGAATGCAATAAAAAATGAACCTATGAATATCAAGGCGATTTTTGAAACAGTTAAATAAGTCTCAACAAGATCATATTGATTTTGAGAGACTATCTCCCACTGATTATCAATGGTTACTTCATCAAATTGTTGTAAAAACAATACTGAAATTATTCCACTAATGACTGGGATAACTGTGAGCGCATAATGAGATGGGAATCTAAAAAATGTATACCTAATGGCAAGCATTTCTTTTGAAGTCATTTTAATAAATCCTCAATCGATCTTTGGAGTTGATCAATTGCTTCGAAAGAGAAAATATGTCCCCCATCTACCATGAACCTTGCTGCTGCCGTAAAAACTGCATCTGAATTCTCAGTTTTCACGATTTTTCCCAGATAAGATTGTTCAACGACATAAAAAACATTGCTTTCTTCTAATTCAGCAACAAGTTTATCTGTATCATCGACAATAATAGAATATAATTCCGGAACTTGATTTGAGAGGGATACTTGGGTCATGATTTCTCCCTCTTTTAGAATTAAAACATCATCACAAAATAATCTAATCTCTTCCAATCTATGACTTGCCATTATCAATTTTGCTTTTGTAAAAAACAAATGTTCTTTGAGCAATTTGAGAATATATTCTCTTGAAACAATATCAAGAAAATTTGTGGGTTCGTCCAATATAATCAATTTAGGGGTTCCATAGAATACTAGGAGCAATGCTGCTTTTCTTCTTTGACCCGCTGATAGAGTCTTAATTTTCCAATCTCCTTCTAAACCAAAATCAGCTTGAATATCAATATTTCGGGTTAATGGTCCGTACATTTCTTCAATGGTTTTTATCCATTCATCAATTGTCATTTCTTCAGGTAGCTTTGGTTGATCGGTAACTACTCTTAAATCACCCTCAGAGAGATCTAGATCAATTTTCCCTGATGTTGGAGGGATTAATTTTAGCATTAATTTGATGAGTGTTGTTTTTCCACTTCCATTAGGTCCAAGCAACCCTAAAGAATTTGACACTACATCACATGACAGATCTCGTATAACAGACAGATCTCCAAATTTCTTGATAAGAGAGGAACAAATAAGAATTGGTTTCTTTGTTTCCTCTATAGGGTTTAATTCTGCCATGTTTTTGTTCCCGCCGGTTGATATTGAATATTATTAACTATTAATGTTGTTTAGAACAAATGTAGATATTTATTGAAAATATTAATTTTAGAAACAATGTAAGGATCTGACTTAATTCTATCTATTGTTTAATTTAGATTTAACTATATTTTTTAAACAATTATTTTAATCAATAAACTAATCAGTTGATACAAAACTGAACGATTGATATTTAACTTGTATTGAATTAATCCATTTAGAGAGGCTCAAGGTTCAAAATGGAATGTCATAATTGTCAGACAACATTGCCGAATGATGCCATGTTCTGCTTAAAATGTGGACATAAACAGAATAAATTATGTCACAATTGTCAGCATGAACTACCATCTGAAGCAGTATTTTGTCTAAAATGCGGTGCAAAAGTTGACGACGCGCCTAAACAAGAGACCCCAATAAAATCAGCAGAAGTTGATTCTTCACTAGAACATTACATACCTAAAGAGCTGTTAGATAGAATTAAAAGTGCTCAGAAGACGGGACAATCTCAAAATGAAAGAAGAATAGTAACTATGTTATTTTGTGATTTAGAAGGATCAACTGCAGCAGCAGAAGTGTTAGATCCCGAAGATTGGGCCGAAATAATGAATGGTGCATTTGAATATTTGATAAAACCTGTTTACAAGTATGAAGGTGTATTGGCTAGGTTAATGGGAGATGCAATTTTGGCATTTTTCGGAGCACCACTTGCTCATGAAGATGATCCTGAACGTGCAATACTCACAGCTCTTGAGATAGCGAATGGCATAAAACCATACCTTGACGAGGTCAAATCCAAATGGGAAATTGATGTAAACTTCAGAGTAGGAATAAACACTGGATTAGTAGTAGTTGGAGACATGGGGTCAGATATGAGAGTAGAGTATACTGCTATGGGAGATGCTATTAACCTTGCATCACGGATGGAGAGCTCAGCGGAACCTGGAACTATTCAAATATCAGATAACACTTACAAATTGGTTGAACATTTATTTGATTTTGTAGAACTAGGGGCGATGGAAATAAAAGGAAAATCAATCCCGATAGATACTTACAAAGTCACAGGACGAAAAACACAAAGAAGACAAATTCGTGGATTGAAAGGGTTCACTTCTCCTTTGGTTGCAAGGGAAAAGGAGTTTCAACAAATCCATGAAATCATTGATCGATTAATTGATGGTCATGGTCATGTATTATCAGTAACAGCAGAAGTAGGAATTGGTAAAACACGACTTATCTCCGAAGTAAATAATCATTTACAAACAATTCACAAAATTTCAAATATCAATACTGATAATACAATAATTGGCAGTGATAGTTCAATTTTTTGGTTTCAGGGAGCCTCACTTTCATATCAGACTAATGTGGCATTTGCTCCATTTATTGATATTATGGGTAAAATGTTTGATTTCACCGAAATTAAAGATGATACGGCTAAATATGATAGAATTCTATCTACTTTGTTTAGATATGCTGGATCCCCCCAAACTGCACCTTTTCTAGCGAGTCTATTCAATATTGAACCATCAGGAAATGATATCGATCGGATAAAATATTTAGATCCCCCATTATTGAGAGCAAAAATATTCGAATCAATTTTACAATTTTTCCAAATGTTAACAAAACATAAACCAGTCGCCTTGATCCTCGATGACTTGCACTGGGCAGATGCATCCACTATTGAGTTATTGAAATCAATGCTTAAATTGAGTCAAACTGAAATGATAACTATTATATTATTATTCAGGCCCAATCGAAGTGCGATTTCCTGGGAGGTTCATGAACATACTCAACGAGAATATCAACATATTTACACTAACTTATCCCTAGAATCTCTAAATTATGAAAAATCAAGTGATTTAATTGGGAACTTATTAGAAATTGAGGGTCTTGGCGAAGAGATTGTTAATTTGATATTTGAAAAATCAGATGGAAATCCATTATTTATAGAAGAGGTAGTTGGAACTTTAGTTGATCAAGAACTAATACAATTTGGGAATTCAGGATGGCAAGTAAGTTCAGATTTTACAAATCTATCAATACCAGATACATTATCAGGAGTTTTGACAGCTAGACTTGATGGATTAGATGATGAATCTAAACGTATATCTCGAATAGCTTCAGTTATTGGTAGGGAATTTCGATTAGATATTCTTGAAGATATTTACGAAGGTAATATATCAGTAGTTGACGCCTTATTTAAGCTACAACAGCGGGAAATGGTAATAGAAAAATCCAAGAAACCTTATCAAATCTTTTATTTTAAGCATTCAATGACTCATGAAATCGCTTATAATTCACTATTGCTTAAGAGAAGAAGAGAATTACATAGTAAAATTGCCCAATGTTTGGAAAGAAGAGATCAAGACAACGTTTTAGAAATTTCTCGTCATTTCTATGAAGCACAGGAGTACCAAAATGCATTGCCTTATTTGATAAAAGCAGCTTCTCAAGCTTCAAAAGCATATTCAAATCAAGAGGCTATATCATTATTTACCACTGCAAAGGAAATCCGTAGCGAATTAACTTCAATACATGATACCAAACAGTTGTATACCGGCTTAGGTAAAACGTATATGTTGATTGGCGAGGTAGACAAAGCAGTTGCTGTTTATGATGAATTGTTGGGTTTAGCAAAAGAAGCAAATGATCATGACTGTCAAGTCACAGCACTAAATCAACTTGGATACCTAACTGCCCTATTCATTGGAGATATACATAATTCGTTAACCTATCTTGATGAATCAGAAGAATTAGCAAAATCTTATTCAATTGATTTCGGTTTAGCTGAGAATTTGATGATAAGATGTAATATTGATACAGCAACAGCACAATTCGATGATGCTACTGAACATCTATCAGAAGCAGCATTGATTGGAGAGAGATTGGAAGAAGCAAATACTCAATTATATGGAATGACACATATGGCAAATACTTTTGTCTATATGGCAAATTTTGAAGATGCTTACAATCAAGCAGTAAAAACTATTGAGAGGGCAAGAGAGCTTGGCGATAAAACATATCTAACAGAATTACTCACTTTTTCGTTTCCGTTTGTATTACTTCTCAAGGGTGATCTCATTGAAGCAGGAAATATTGCTGCAGAAGGTTTGGAACTTGCAGATGAAATCGGCACTCCAGCTAATCAGCTCCATGGTAACATGACTTTGGCCGAAATCGCAATTCTAACAGGAAATTATGAAAAGGCAATTCGTCATGCTAAGGTAGCGAAAGAACATGCAAAAGTAATGGGAATTCCAGCTTATATGACTTATGTACGATCTTGCCAAAAACACATTGACATAGAACTTGGAAATTTTGGTGAGGAATTAAACACAGAATTTGAAGAAATCTTAGGTCTTTTGGATCATCCGTGGGGAGCATTCCTGGGTGGAAAGACTTGGACCATTTATGGAATGTTTCTAAATAATTCTGGTCAATATGAAGATGCTATTCAGAATTTCAATAACGTCAGTGAAATTCCAAATACTTTGATGTATCTGTATGAACCTTTTGCATTATTGGGTAAAGTTTGGTCTTTGATTTCCTTACAAAGGTCCGATGAAGCTTTGGAACTCACTCATAAAGTTGAAAACATAATAAATGAAAAAGGTTTCAGCATACTTAAACCACAATTATTGTATCTCAAAAGTATTCAAGCCTCTAATGAAGAAAGGAAGAAATTTATTGAAGAAGCAGAGTCAATTGCAAACAAAATGGGCTTAAAACCCATTCTGTGGAAAATCCAAATGGAATATGCCAAAATTTTGAAAGAAATGGGTGATATTGAAGCCGCTTCATTAAAGGAGAAAAGTGCAAAAGCAACTATTGATTTTATTAAAATTAATATGAATGATCAAAAAGTGGTTGAACTATTTGCTAAACACACAATTATTACTAACAGCTGATACTAATAAATTCAAATTTTGTTTAACAATGCTATAGATTTGATAATAAGATTGATCTCAAAACAACTGAAGTCAAAAATTAATCTGCTTTAATGTCAAAAGCAAATTACTGATAGATAGTTATTTAGCAGGGAAATATTAATTTGAGTTATAATTGACTTCTGAGAATATCCTTACCTTCTTGCGAGATGTATCATTATTTAAAGGAATGAATGAAGATGATCTGAAAAAACTTTGTGAGATGGTTCATGAAGAACATTATACTAAAGGTAAAACCATTTTTTTAGAAGGAGATCTTTCTGATGCTGCTTATATTATTAAATCTGGACAACTGGAGGTTTTGAAGAATTCTAAAGGTATATCCACTCTATTAGCTGTAAGAGAGAAGGGTGAATTTATTGGTGAAATATCTTTATTTCAAGACTCACCAAGGACAGCAACAGTTAGAGCAAGAACAGATGTTAAATTAATATGTGTAAAAAAAGATGTTATGAATGAGCTGATTAGTATTAGTCCTTCTGCTGCCAAATCTATGTTTTATACGGTTTTGGCTAGATATCATTCTACCGAGACTTTGCTCAGACAGACTGATAAGATGGCTCAACTAGGAACATTGAGTGCAGGGTTAGCTCATGAATTAAATAATCCAATATCGGCTATTGCAAATGCCAGTGCCAGTTTAGGTAGAATAATGGATGAGTTCTTAGATCTTCAATTTCAAATTGATAAGATGGATTTGATGGTCGACAACTTGGATTTATTTATCGAATTAAAAAATCGAGCGAAGACAAAGGCCCAGAAACCTCCTGAATTTACATCACTGGAACGTAGTGATTTAGAATACGAATTTGAAGAATTCCTAGAGGAAAAAAACATTGATGAATCCTGGGTTTTAGCACCCACATTGGCCAATTTAGATTTTACTATTGATGAGTTGTCTCAATTAATCGATAGATTTCCAAGTAGTGATATGTCAATCATTCTTAGCTGGTTAGATAAAGCATACACCGTTTTTAATTTACAAGCTGATGTTGCAACTGCTGCAGAGAGAAGTGCAGCAATTGTAAATGCACTCAAAGAATACTCCTATTTGGATCAAGCACCTTTACAATCATTAGATATTCACCGAGGTCTGGATAATACATTATTAATTTTACAAAGTAAACTCAAAAAGGGAATTACCGTAAATAAAATGTATGGGGATAATATTCCATTGATACAAGCATATGGAGGAGAATTAAATCAAGTTTGGACAAATCTACTTGATAATGCAGTAGATGCTGTTGAAGCAAAAAGAGCAAATAATGAAGCAGTGATCACAATCAGAACCTCTACACATCTCGATTGGTTACTTGTTGAAATTGAAGATAATGGATCAGGAATACCCGCTGAGATAAAAGATAAGATATTCAATCCATTTTTTACAACTAAAGCACCTGGAAAAGGTACAGGATTAGGATTAGATATCTCGTATCAAATTGTGGCTGAGAAACATCGAGGAGACATTAAGGTTTACAGTAAAGAAAACAGCACCTGTTTCAGAGTATTCTTACCATTAGATATTGAAAAAGTTGAAGGGAGATCTCCCATTCAAGATTTTATTATTCCGGAAGATGGAGATTTACTTACAATTTTGAATGAATCGAAAACAATTGCAGTTGTTGAAAGTTCACAACAACCAGATAGACCAAATAATAGTGTCCCTGCATACTTAAAATCTCAAGGATATGAGATAATTGGAGTTAATCCTAATGAAGAAAGTTTCCTTGATTCCAAATCATTTTCCTCTTTATTTGATATTGAAAAACCAGTTGACCTTGTTTTAGTCTTCCAACCCTCTCATAGCGTTATGAAAACCGTCAAAGATGCAATTGAGATTAAAGCGACCACAATTTGGATGCAGGAAGGAATTATAAATGAAGATGCTGCAGAACATGCTTTAGATAATGGATTGAGAGTTGTAATGGATCATTGTATGAGAGTGACTCATAAAAGGTTATTCGGAGTCAACTAAAGTGAAAAATATTAAGCTTAAGATCTTTGGAGTTAGAGGATCTGCACCAATTTCACATTCAGATTATATCAGATATGGAGGAAATACAGCTTCATTTACGATTAGAACTCCTGAAAACACATTAATATTTCTTGATGCTGGAACGGGATTGAAATTTGCAGAGCAAACATTGAATCAAGAAGCAGATAATATCTACTTGTTACTTAGCCATACGCATGCAGATCATATAGTAGGACTTGGAATGTCAAATCTTTCAAAACTCAACTATATTGAAATGTACAAAAACAAAAAATTGAAAATTGTTGGTCCTAGTGGAGTTAGAAAAAATCTAGCTAAATTCTATGATGGCGAGATTATTTGGCCTGTGAAATTTGAAGATTCAATTGATTCTCACAATACTATGAATGGCATTGATTACGAAGGAATCACCGAGTATTCGCAAGATTTCCAATCGATAAGAATTGATGGTGTTACAACACTGACTCTGTTGAAGGGTAACCATCCAGTATCAGGAAGTGTCGTTTTATATCGATTGGATTTTGAAATAAATGGTAAGACCAAATCAGTTGCATATACGACGGACAATGAGTTTGATTATTTACCAAGCAGGAAGTTGAATCCAGATAAGGAAGATCTCAAATCAAATTATTTACGCTTAATCCAAAATACCGATATTCTTATTGCTGAAGCCCAATATACAAAGGATGATTATGAAATGATGCGTGGATATGGTCATTCATATCCTGAACAAATCATAGATCTTGCTTCTGAGGCTAATGTTAAGCAGGTCATCATAACCCATCACGATTTAATTAAGGATGAGGAATTAGATCTTAGATTTGAAAAAGCACAGAAATATGCTTCATTATTGAAAAATCAAATAATACTAAAATTTGCCAAGGAAGGCGATGAAATAACAATTTAATACATCAAAAATTAATACAATTTGTGAATGCATAATTTTTACATATCAGAAGCAGTTTTGTGAGCAAATAATTAGATAAACGACCCCTAAAATTAATTATTAACTGAGAGTCGGCAATAAATGGAACGATTAGTTATCAAGAATGCAAATTATCTAGATGTCCACTCTGGGGGTTATAAGGAAAACAAAGTAATTGTAATGAAAGATAGAAAAATTGCTTGGATAGGTGATGAAGGATCATTCGAAAATGAAGAAAAGGACCAAATGATTGATGCGAGTGGTAAATTCATAATTCCAGGGATGATAGATGGTCATGTGCATCTTGACTTTCCGGGTGGAGTCAATATGGAAAGGTATGAGCTAAACACTCCGACTTCAGCCTACAATTATGAGGCTTTAATCAATGCCCAAAAACATCTGATTTCAGGTTTTACAACCGTAAGAGACGTTGGTACTTTCTCAAATTCATATCCTGCAATAAAAAATACCATTGCCACATTACAATTTGCAGGCTCCCGAATATTAGGATCTCATCATATACTGGCTCAAAAAGGAACACAAGAAAATGAAAGACCTGATTATATTGATAGATCTATGATGCA
>JAAFKL010000385.1 GCA_021399405.1 Candidatus Heimdallarchaeota archaeon
ATAGAGGTTGCAATGAGCATTCCTAGAGTTATACTAGGAAGAATCAAATGTAATATTATATCAAGCGTAAGATCCAACCTACCACTCAATATTGTATCAATAATCCAAATCTCTGTATAATGCGTGAATTCCCCAGTATTGCCTGGACTCATAACCCCCAGTAGCGGGAACCCAGGTATTATATTAAAAGTAATAACTTGCAAAATGATGCCTATCACAAAAACGGGTGTAGCATAAATTGCAATATTAAAAATTCTAATAAGTTGATCCTTTTTATTCTCCCTGTTTTTACCCGCTCTGGACCCGAGGTAAATTCCGAAAGGAATACCAATGAATATGCTAGAGACCGTGAGCATTAAGGTGACTCCGAATACCAGTCCTAGTTCGGTATTTACGGAACCCTGTGTATTATATGATTCACCAAAATCGAATCGAATAGCTGATTCTAAGAAATCAAAGTATTGCTCTGATAGGGGTTTATCTAGTCCTAATCTGGCAGTTATTCTTGCCACCTGATCTGCTGGCATTTGAGGATTCATCACCGTAATAGGATTTGCTCCAGGAATAACTCGGAGGAGGACAAAAACTAGACTTAATAAAAACCATAACATCGGAATGAAGAGCAGGATACGAGTAATAACAAAAGACCTAAGGGAACTCAATATTTCTCACTTGTTGTTTCTAAAATCGAAGATTTATAAATAGCGACAATAACCTAGTAAATTATTTGAGATTAAATCTTAATTATCTTATCCATTAGTACTAAATCGCAATACTATACGTTCTATAATTAATTTGATTAATAATAGTTCTTGTGATATTTTTTTTGGCCTCATAAGTTTAATTATACTAGAATTACTCCATCCGGAGCAAATAATTTAAAACTGAATTCCATATGAATTCATCTCCTCTTTCTTTATTCTCAAAATTCTCTGTGTGGAACCATTTAGTTAATGCTTGGAGAATTTCCTCTTCATTTTCCGTAACATTTTCTAGATATCCCAATTTCTCAAGTTTTTGACTTACTCTTGCTAATGCCTGCCCAGATAACTTAGTTATCTCATTTGGGTCTTCCCTCTCTAACAAGGTCAATGAGTAGAGGTCGAATACCCTTCTCAACTCCGTGGTAGCATTAGGATGATCATCAACTCTAACATCAATATATACATCAGATCCACCTCCATAGCCCCCATTAATACGATAGACAAGAAGATTTGCTGATTGCTGGCCCCTTGAATCACCACCAGCCTCTTGACCAGCCTCCAATGCACACATCAATTTTTCTGCAAGATCACCCTCTGTCTCATTATAGGTCTTCAGCATGCTTTCCACCGTCTCTTTTCCTACAAGGATATTCCCTTGACAGGCCACTCCTTCCCCTATCAGACCGCCTGCCCAGTTATAGCAATCGTCCCCAGTAAAACTCACAGCATTCCCATAAAGATCTATTATTCCCACTTGTCTCTGACCTCTGCCTTGATCATTTTCAAGTAAAATATTGAGTGTCTGTTGGGCGGTAGCACCTGACCTGAGCAATTTTATTCCACTTCTTCCATATTCAAGATTGGCAAGTGCCTGTGTTGCTATAACACCAGCATCGGTTGCGATCCATGGCACCAATGATCCCACCGAGGGAAACTTGCTTTGTACTGCAATTCCCAGGTCTCCTGAAACCGGATCCCTGGCAACTATTGAGAATGTCATAGATTGATTTACAATTTAGTAAATGATAAGAATTCCTTATTTATTTTTCACATTGGTTAGGAATTGAAATGAAAATTGAGGGACAGAATTACTGATTCAATAAATACTTTTTATTAATCATGAATCTCATATTTAAGCTGTGCCAATTGCTTCATATCATGGCGAGGAAACTTATGTTGCCTATCTTGATATCTCGGGCTTCAAAAAACTAATGGATTCTTCCTACAGAAATGGAACCAATTATGCTATAGAGGTTTTAGATCTTTTCTATAACACTATAAGCACTCTAATCATGAAAAATGACGAGAATCCTGAGAAAAGTGAGATAAGTGTATTGATGTTTTCTGACTCAGCAATTCTTTACTGCCGTAATTCACCTAACAACCTGGAGGTAGATGGTCTGATTGATTTACTTCTTTTGTTGAAAGATATTAATTCCAGTCTTTTTAAATCGAAGTATAATATACTGACAACTTCCAGTCTATCATTTGGAGATTTTCATTACAATCGACAAGATGTTACTACCAATGTCACACAATCTTTTATTTATGGTAAGGGATATGTTTCATCATACCTAAACAATGAGCAGTGGAAACCTAAAATTGAGCCTGGTCAATGTAGGATAAGTAAAATCGATCTTCCAAATAATATGACTGATCTCATCCAAGGAAGAGGTAGTGAAATATTGACAAATGAAAGATTAGATATAATAAATAAAATTACCTATTTGGATTATGATGATCAAAATTACTACTTTATTTGGTTTGCTGATGATAGTTCCTCGCTTATAACAATCAAAAATGACTATAATGAGGCCAAATACATAGGGTATAGAAAAATAATCTCTGATCAATTAAGATCCGGTGAAAATTAGTCCAGAATGGCATTGATCTCAGTATCAGATAAGCCAAACATTAGTAGTAACATACTCACATCCTCAGAAGTCACTCTACCATCTGCTACTTTAGATGTGATTTCCTTAGAATTTAGACCTATACCTAATCCCGAATTCGATAACATTACTCTATCATTACTGCCATCTCCGATGGTTACAAGTTCCTCCTTATTGATGTTTAACTGTTCGCATAAATCAGTGATTAGATCCCATTTCCCTTCTGCATCAATTATCTCTCCAATCACCTCTCCCGTTACCACTCCATCACTGATTTCAAGTGTATTGCCAAATGAATAATCAAGCCCCAACTTATCCTTGACACTATCAGTGAATATGGAGAACCCAGAAGATACAATGGCAATTTTATACCCCATTTTTTTAATATGGCTGATTAGTAGTTCTGCTCCAGGGGTGAATTTTAATCCATCTGCTATTTTATCGAGATCGTCAATTTTTAGTCCTCTAAGTAATTTTGTGCGATCGATTAATGAGGTTTTAAAATTCAAATCGGAACTCATAGCCTTATCTGTTGCAATATTCATTTCTTCGCTTTTATTTACTATCTTCGCCATCTCAACAATGGTCTCTCCAATTATTAAAGTAGAATCCATATCAAAAACAACCAATTTTTTATTAGTCCGATATAGTTTCTCCTCCTGCAACATCATGGATAAATTAAATTCTTGACATTTTAGACGAAGTTCATTTCTAAATTCTTCCTTGCTATCAACCGCACTTAGGTCCAGAATGATCTGATTGTATATCCAACCTCTTCTCACCTTCATTTGGATTGTTTCAATATTTGCTTCCCTATTAGCTAGAATCTTTGAAATCTCGGCAAAAATACCCTGTTTATCCTTTCCCATAAATGAAAAGACATGCAGGGACTTATTTACTGGCCGATCCCCTTCTTTGTATTCGAATAAGCTAGCATTGATCCCTAGCTCCCTTCCTAGTTTTTTAATTCCCAACTCAATTCTATCTTTGTTTAACACTGAATCCTTAATATCTATGATCAAGGTGATTGAAAGATACCCCTGCAAGACATTTTGAGAAACATCAGCAATATTGATACTTTGTTTTGCAAGATATTCACAAACACTAGTAAAAAGCCCATATCTATCAGGGCCATTGATTTGAAGAGTAATTAATTGTGCGTTGGATGCGATACTAGTAAATTATTTGAATAAAATTAAACTTTTATGATATTGTTCTCAATTAAGACTTTATTTCTGGATCCAAACAGGGCTTGGAGTAACCTCATCCTTAGGTCTTCCTCCAGGAGCATCCCAATCCATATTTTTGACCCTCATCAATGGTTTTACTATCATTTCATTTTCCACAAGAATTTGGCAAGAAAGTCTCCCTTTTTCAAAGTTCTTGATTTTCTCTGCTTCTGTCATTTTACTGGGCTCACCCACGGAAATCTCACATGCACATGTTGTGCATTTAGCGTTTCCACCACATCGGTGAGATACATCTACTCCATTATCTTCAAGAGCAAGAACTAATCTAGTTCCGCTATTCACTTCAAAGGATCTTTCCCCTTCTTCTAATTGTACTGTAATTTTTGGCATGGTTAACTTCGCTTGTAATAATTTCTTATAATTCTTTGCTTAGTGGGAATTTAGTAATTGATTTTATAATTATCTCATGGGATAGTAGGCGGTAATACCTTTCGCCTTCATTTTAGCTCTTTCCAGTTCACCAGTCTTCCTGTACTCGGGTCTTATTGATCTTTTGAACATAATGTTTAGATCATTTTTGTTTAAATCCAATTTAAGCTCTTTTTGACTGAATTTAGTTATATGAGATGGCGCAATCAAAAAGTCGATATCCTCTCTTAATCCTAAATCTTCTAAAAGCTCTTTGAAGTTACCGTCCCCAACTACGAACTGAAATGAACCACCGGAAAACTTCATATCAATAATGTTTCCCATTTCTTCTCCTTCATTGTCAATTAGTTTGACATTTGCTAGTTTGGACAGTTTTACTTCATCATCTGCTAT
>JAAFKL010000386.1 GCA_021399405.1 Candidatus Heimdallarchaeota archaeon
CAATCTTTAATACATTTTCGACAATTAGTACAAGTGTTGTGATCAATATCAGCATAATATTCCGATCTGAGTAATGATTGAACAGAGTTCACATGTTTTCTGAAGCGGACAGCTGTACAATAGGGATAATCACAATTACAAATTGCACCAATATGTGGGCTGTTGAAGGTCCAGACAGTTTGAACTAATCCTTGATCATAAAACTCATTGATTCGATGTTGAGCCTCTTCAATCTCAAGATGCTCTACCTCACTACGTTTGATATAATCTGCACCCCAAACATCATCTGGGACAGCCATAAACAACATGCATAAGTTCTTTTTCTCACCCGAATTCGCCATCCGACAAACACAAGGCACTAGAGCAATCTGACCTGCAAGTTCCATTATCATTTTTGCCTCTTCAAATGGAATTACTTGACCTGAATGCTTTTTCTTGAAATACCAATTGTAAAATTTTCGTTGAATCCAATTAGGATCATCCTTGTCAATAATCCGTTGGATATCTCCGGTTTGGAGATAATGTTTGTAAGAGTCCATAAAATGTTGAATAAAGTCTGTAACAAATTCTGTTCGTTTGGTATCTGTATTATCAAAGTTCTTTACATAATTCTTTGCTTCAAGATACCATTTCTTCCCTGCACCATGTTGGCTGCAATATTGACACATGGGTTTATTGGATTCACTATGGATGATATAGTTATTCGAAAATAGGGAAATTTATGGAAAAAATTTAGGAAAAATAATGTAAGAAAACGATTATTGCACCAATTGTAAGGTGTGTTTGCAGATGGGGCAGTTTAATTGCGTAATAACCCAAGAACTGAGATGATCGATGTGATACCAATACAGACAGCCTGGACACTGGACACCCTCATTGATATCTTGTTTACAGATCTGACATAGACCATGGTTAACCTCTTCTACAATTAACATAATAGAATTGTAATATATTCCCGAAATTTGAGATGAATCAATTGAAGATTTTTCATCAATCAGTCGTAATAAATTCATATCCTTTTTTGAGGATACATTAAAATGCTCAGATACTTGGTCTGATAAAACCAATATATCATATTCTGAAATCCTATCTGAGTTTAAATTACTGACTAAAGCCCTAGATTTTGCATTGTCTAACAACGATTCTAATAAAAATGCATTTCCTTGATTTTCAGGGTTGGTAAGCAGAATTATTAGTTTCTTTTTCGCTCTAGTAAGTGCTACATTAAGTCTTCGGGGATCTGTGAGGATAGGAATGTCTCTCATTGTAACCGTAGAAAAAATTATTATCTTTCTCTCTGATCCTTGAAACCGATCAATTGTGTCGATATCCAAACCCGGCAATAAATTACGTAACAAAGCAACTTGAGCTCTGAACGGTGTGATCACACCTATATCATGAATTTCAACTTTTTCACTTGAAATTATTTCGTGGATAATTTTAACTGTAATTTTTGCCTCGTTTATATTTTGCTGATTCCAACCAACATTTGGTGTTTGGTCCAAGGTGACAACTTGATATGGTTGGTCATTAAGGATCTCACCTTTGAAATTGTTATACTTACTGGTCCCGATTGTACTATTTGCTGATTTAAGTTCACCATCATAGAAGGTAATGTTGGGAAAATGTAGGATCTCATCATTCATTCTGTATTGTTCTATCAATCTTACAAAACGGTTGGGTAGTGATTTTGCTAATTTTTCAAAGAGTGAAATATGGAGTGATAGCTCTTTTGCTTTTTCTGACTTAACAATAGGTTGTAATTGTGCATGATCACCGACTAGAATTACAATTCTTGCTTTAATAATTCCCTTCAGTGACTCGGGTTCAGTCATCTGGGCAGCTTCATCTAGAATTGCATAATCAAAACTAACATGTTCGTAATCCTTCTTTGCTATTGTCGAGGTAGTAGACAGAATCGGATAAGAAAGTTGGTTATCAATAAAGCTGCTGAAATCATCTGGGCGGGATAAAATACCAAAATCCCGTATATTTGGACTAATTGAATATTGATTTCCAAGTCTCAGGAAGGGGACCTTACTTTCAGATAATTTTTCAGCTACGTTGTCAACCGCCATATTTGTAAATGCGGCACATAAGACTCTCTTCCCCATTTGATAAAGTTGGTGAATTAATTCTACAATTACTGAAGTTTTTCCTGTCCCAGCAGGACCCTGAATGATTCCGATGTCTGGTGTGATTAATCCAAGCCTTATTGCATTATTTTGTGACTCATTATAGTCCATCAATGGATTGATAAACTTTGGAGAAATAGTGGATAATTCCTCCAATCCAATATTTTGTTTTTGGGTAATAATGTTAATTAATGGGCTTGGTTGATTGATAAAACTAAAAATGGCTCTTCTACTTGATCTCAGTTGTGTTGAAAGATTAGTAGGTACTAGGACTATAGATTGTGGTAATGGATTTGCCGATTCTAATGTAATAGTGGCAGAATTTATTGAAACAATGATTGTGGAATAAAATGTGGTAACTATATGCGATCCTTTTCCATCTTTATCAATTGGATAAACTCTTGTGAAATCTCCATTGCGGAAACGATTGTGACTACTCGATATATCAAATACTGTGATGAAATTTCCATTTCGTATATCTTGTGATTTTTTGTTTTCAACAATAATTACATGCCCTTTTGAGGCTAACCTTTCCCTAATCTCTTGATTAACTCCTACTTGAGATACTCCAAATTGTTCGAAATAATTATCTTTTTCTTCATGGTATAAGGCCTCATTGAGATCTTTCATAAATTGTTGATAGCGTTTGTTCCATCCTTGTTTATCACAAGGGGAGTTGTGATAACAATCTTCACAATCCCTTTGTGTTTCAAGACCTGCACATAAAGTATAACAACCTGTTTTAACAAAGCAATTATTACATATTTTCTTCTTCTCATCTCGGAGTACCGGTGGAATTAGTTTGCCTTGATATACTAGATATGCATAGTTTCTAGCTCTAATCGTTTCTTCAATAGGCCATTCAGTGGGTTTTTTCATCCCCATTTGACCCTCATTAATATACAGGACCGTTCCAGTATAAGTTTGAATATCTTCCATCATCTGAAGATAAGTAATCATCTGCAAGTTATGATCTGGCCAAGGATGTAAATCAGGTATTTTAGAGGATTTAAATTCAATAATCCGATTGTTGGTAATAGCATCGAACTTTCCAGAAAGGCCATACTGCCAATTTTGACTATCTAATTCGGTTTCTCCTTCAATATTCAAGCTATTAATTATCTGTGAGTTATTCTGTAAGTATAAATAAGCTTCCTTTTCCATAATATTGGATGTTAAGAGTTGAACCTTGGATTTTTCGACAACAGAATCAATCGCTTCATCAACATCAGTTTTAAATGAAATCCGATGTGAAAGCACTCCATGAAGTAAATTTCCGAAAGTCATTTTTTTTACTATCTCTCGTGAAAGGCGTTCCTCAGCACCTTGGTTTTTTATGTAGATCCGACGAGGGCAGGAGATTGCTTCAACTGTTGCTGTCACCGAAACGAGATAACTGGGTTCTAGAACAAGATAATCTTGTTTACCGATAATATTTGTTTCTGAACTAATGAAAACTTGTGAATATTTATCTAGGTATTGTAAAAATTGATACCAAGGATTATTAACAATAAATGATTTGGCATGTCCAAATCTATCAACAACAAACAACTCATTCTTCACTATCTGCTGTACAAGATAGAATTGACCCATAAACGATTA
>JAAFKL010000069.1 GCA_021399405.1 Candidatus Heimdallarchaeota archaeon
AAGCAATTAGACATTAAATCCAATGCTGATAATGCTAGAAAGTCATATCAAAAAGGTAACACTCCTAAAGATATCTATCAAAAATTAATTCGTGATTATGCTAAAGACGCGAAGAAACTTGAATCTGTTATTAATAAGAGTCTTACTGAATTATTAGAAATCGATCAAGAATATTGAATTGTAGGGACTTATACCTTCAAAACTTAAATTACAATTGATTAAAAAATTTCAAATAGAATCTATAGAGAATTGTCACTCTTGAAAGGTTTATAGGAAAGCAATCCATATTACAATTGTGTGGAGTAGTAATCAAGATGAAGTTTACGATCGTCTTTTAGATAGAGCTAAGTCAAAACTTCCTGATATCTCATTCAGTGATGATAGGTTTGTAATTCCCAAACTTGATAGTCAAATTGAAGGGAACAGGACATTTTTTAGAAATTTCAGAGAGATCATTACTGTTGTAAACAGGCCCCCCAATCATTTCTTAAAATTTTTAACAAATGAATTAGGTACATCTGGGAATATTGAAGGAAACAGAGCATTATTTCAGGGGAAACATTCTAAACTACAATTAAACAAACTTTTAGATCGTTATGTTAATGATTATGTTATTTGTCCAGAATGTAAAAAACCAGATACAAAATTTATTCATCAAGGCCGAGTACAGATGCTCAAATGTGAAGCATGTGGTGCTTCTACAAATTTAAGAACAGTAAGTTAATCAGTTGGGATCTTCTTTGGATTATTATTTTAGAATTCACCAGAATGGCAAAGATAAAATTGCTGCCATATGTGACGAAAATATCAAAGGAAGAGAATTATTGCATAATGGAGTCAAGATTCTCATAAAATCTGAATTTTATGGAGAAGAAATATTCAGACCAGACGAGGTTTTAATCGAACTGCTTTCATGTACATCAATAAATGCATTCGGAAAAGAAATTTGTGATTTATTAGTGGAGAAGAATTTTGTCCATCCAATGTCGATTTTGTGGTTTAAAGACGGAACTGAGAAAATCGGACATGTAATAGCAATTCAATAATTACAACGGTAAATAATATTTATCATTCCATCTTAACAAAGTAATTTCTTCACCAATTTCTAGTACTTCATGAAATCTACTTACGGGTATTTCTTCATTTTCAAAACTAGTCATATCCATAAGAAGATAAGTATTTGAAGTAAAATCCTTAGATATTACCATTTTCCGAACCTCATCAGGTGAAATTCTGAGTTGCCTTAAATTTTTCCAATCATAGATTGACAATTTTGATCTGTCAACCATTGATCGCAAGGTAATAGTTTTTCGACTCAAGTTGATTACGTTGTGTAACTCATCTTGATAATCTATAACATCTCCAGATTTTACTTCAGGAATTCTATATAGATATGTGACAGCGTAAACACGTTGGCCTTTTTTATCTTCTGTAACTAATTTAAAATTTTTCTCTCTATGACCTAATATCATTTTTTGGAGCTCAGAAACAAAATTTTCTGCAGTCCCCTGATTTCCGAAATGAAAGTCCAAACCACCGTGATTTTCGATTACATCAGAAATATAAGCAACCGCGTTTTCCTTTAATTGATCCTGTGAAATGTTTAATGCAGTATTTGAATATTTTGTCACTTCTGTGGAAGTCAAAGCTCGGTTTTGTGCTCGGAGTTGAACAACGGTACTCGAACTCCCTGATTTCTTTGCAACGCATGCCTTGCAGATTCCTCTTTCAATATCAATTTCAAAGCTGTGATATTCAGTATGCTCGTCAAATTCTTCAATAACATTACTTGAAACTTCATATTTGATTTGAAACTCTGGTTTGGGATTAGTCCAATCGACAGGGGTAATCTCTTCAATTTCAACATATGTTTCTTCATCAATATTTAGAAATTTGACAGAAGCTTGAGCAATCTCAGATGGTATGTCGTCAATGTGTTGAATAATTGTCCAACCTAAGGGTAGTTTGATACTGTAACACTCATTACACATAGTAATTTTAAGATCTTGAGCTGACGGTTTTGCTAATGAATAAAATTTCCAGTAACAGTTTTGACAGAAGTTTTCATGGAGTGGACTATTTAATGCGCCACATTCTGCACAAAATCGATTAATTTCAACCATTCAAATTCCCTAACTTAGCTTACTACTTATTGGTTATAATAATTTGATATTAGATATATATTAGGAAGGCGACCAATAATTTTATTGGATTATATCAACAATTAGTAATTAGAAATTGCATTTATTGAAATTTCAATGTTAAACAATATTAGTTCAGATGAAAGTTCAAATTTGACATCAACTAGGTTATGCGTGTGAAAGATCTGACTGAAGAAAGTGATGAAGAGGAATTTGATCCAAGAGATGAAAGATACTTGGAAAAGATTACCAGTAAAAATATTGCTTCGTTAGATGAACTTACAGACAATCAAAGGCAGAAAAGAAAAGAGGATGATGGATTAAAACTAGTCGAGACTGTCTTTGACAACAAAACTAGGTTAATTTTATTTTCTATGATCAACAAAGGTTATTTCAACATTTTAGAAGGGGCTATTTCTACGGGGAAAGAGGCTAATGTGTATTTTGCAACAACTAATGAACAATCTATTGCTATCAAAATATTTCGAATCGATGCTCCTTCATTTAAGAAGATGAGACCATATGTAGAGGGAGATTATCGATTTAGAAGATTCAAAAGTTCACGAAGTGGATTTATTGAAATATGGGCAAAAAAGGAGTTCAAGAACTTAAAACGAATGGTGGAACATAACCTACCGGTACCAAATCCAATCTATGTAGAGCGTAATATATTATTGATGGAATTTTTAGGTGATCAAGATTCTGTGTTACCAAGATTAAAAGATAGTGAACCAAAAAATCCTTCAAGTTTGTATAAAAGAGTAATGGAGAGTGTGAAAACAATATATCGCAAATGTAAACTAGTCCATGCAGATCTTAGTGAATACAATATTCTCTATAATGCAAATTCTGACGATTTTTATATTATAGATGTCTCACAAGCAGTTTTACACAGCCATCCGAACGCGGATCGATTTCTTGTACGTGATCTTTCAAACCTAAATAGATACTTCCAACAATACAAAGTAAAAGTGGTTAATCTACCAAAACTGTTTAAGTGGGTTACAGGTACTAAGCTGGATGAAACCCTTTTGATTGAGTAATTCGTTTTATCTGATTTATCTACTACTCTATAATAACTGTTTTCAATATTAATAATTTACAAGAAAATTGAAACATGGGTATATTTGACTTCCTAGATCCAGTCACAGAGGCAATTTCAAAATTTTTAGTAGGAACGGGGTGGACAATCCCTGGTTATTCGACAGTATTATTATTATTTGTCTCTTTAATAGTTAGTACTTTCTCTGGTTTTGTAAATAGGGCTGTACTAGATATGGAAGAATTAGCGGATAACTCGAAGAAAATGGCCGAACATCAAAAGCGGAAAAAACTAGCTCGAGAGACAGCAGATAAGAAATTATGGATATCAGTTAAGCGTAATGAAGAGCAGTTTCTTGAATTACAAAGAAGCACTATGACTAAACGTATGTTACCATCATTATTTACAATGCTGCCTCTTATATTTGTATTCCAAACCCTGCGATCAACTTTTCAGACAGATGATAATAGGGAATTAAATACGTGTTTTGCAACGGATAATTGTGATCGATCCAGTGGAGTAGTTGCAGTACTACCATTCAGAGTCAGTAGAGATATTCCCTTAATAGGTAAATGGTTTTCACATTTTAGTACAGACCCAGATTTGTCAGTTGCTGGTTTTGGATTCTGGTATTTTCTCTCAGCAATTGTTTTATCTACAATCCTTCAGCGAGTATTTGGAATAAATCTTACAGGTATGCAAAACCCAATGCAGCAACAAGACTAGGTATTTGCTTATCTGTAAAAATATCACGAAATTCGAAGCACGTGTCAGAACTGAATTCTTTAATTATATATTTTTTTAACATGAATTATGGTCCGTAAGTCAATTCGTTCAGGTAAAAGAATACTAGTAAAAACACCAGGTGGAAGGTTTTATTTCAAGAGTGTAAAAAATAAACCCAATTATCCGCATTGTGCCACATGCAGTCGCAAACTTCCAGGAGTTGCGAGAGGTACACGTGTGCAAGTTCGTAGAATGTCCATCAGTCAACGTAGACCTAATCGACCCTATGGTGGCCAATTGTGTTCACCATGTTTGAGGGAAAAACTTGTAGCTGCAAATAGAGTTTCGTCTTAATACTAATAGGGAGAAGTGGAGATAAAATTTTGAGATCCATCATTGCAATTGGTGGCCCTCATGGATCTGGTAAATCTAGTGTTGCTAAACGATTATCTGAAGAATTAAATATGAATTTCGTTTCAGCTGGGTTAGTCTTCAGACAAATGGCTAAGGACCGAAACCTGTCACTTAAGGAATTTTCAAAAATAGTAATAGATGAACCAGATAAGGATAAGGAGATTGATGATCGAACTAAGAAATTATCTGATGCAGATAATACAATCGTAGATGCACAATTAGCTGCTTATTTCACCCCTGTTGATACCACCCTTAAAATGTGTATCACAGCATCTCCTGAGATTAGATGGCAACGTATAGCGAAACGTGATAACAATGATCTGGAGTCAGCCAAATCTGAAACTTTGATAAGAGAAAAATCTGAACAGGATCGATATTTCAATTTGTATCAAATAGACGTGTGGGATACTTCAATCTATGATATAATTATTAACAGCGATCGATTAAATGTAGAACAAACATATTCTATTTGCAAAACTATTGTTGAACACGTATTGAAATTTAGAAATAATTAAAATTAAAGTTTACAGTTTACTCTTTTTCTTCTTCGATTTTCTTAAGTAATACTTCGAGCATTTTCAATTCATCGTTACTTATTTTGTTATCTGAAACAGAAGCGATATCCCAAGCATCACTAAGAATTTGTTGTTTCAGACCATTTAGAGTATCTTTTTCTTCACTAGTAATTACACCATCTGCAACAGCATCATCCATTGCCTGTTCATAAACCATTATGTTAATTTGAACAGCTTCGAGGATTTCTGCTTCTTCAGCAGTAATTTTTCCATCGGCCAATGCAGCTTTTGTTACTGCAGCTACGAGTTCTTGCAGTTTATTATCATCTGTGTGAACCATAATATGAGAATTTATTTTTATTTCTTAAACTTGACTAAGTGAACAGATGAATGGCTAAGTTAATTTTAATTTTACTAATCAAGAGCTCTCATTTTCAGTCTTCTTATCACGGAGATATGCAACCACTGTAGACGCTAATACAAATAAAAATGTAATTGATATTGATATTTCTTTCAGATATGGGAAAGCTGAGAACCAATTTGGTTTAATTAAGACGAAAGGAAGTAGGATAGGACCCACAACCAAGCTCACTGTGATTAAAATAGAAATAAATCTGTTTAGAATTTTATCCTCAACCATGTTTGAGGGATTTGAACCGAAATCTGAATTTCCTCTGTTCACCTCTTCAGCCATAAAATGATCGATAAAATAATGAAAATAAATGTGTTGCGACATAAGAAGTCATTCGATTAATTTCTTGAAATATCAGTTAAATTTTTGTTTTTCCTGCAACATGGTTTCAGCGGTAGTATAGATAAATTTGTAATCCTGCGCGATGATTCGAAGAGAAGTTTCTGCTTGTTGACGCACGAATAGATGTGGATCTGATTTTAAAACGTCGACCAATACTTCAACTGTACCCGGTGATGCAAGCCATCCCAAAGTATGAACGATTTCTTTTCGAACTTCCCAATCATTTTCGCTTTTAATAATTTCAATTAAGACTGGAAGGGATTTTTTATCTCGAAATTTGAATACTGCTCGAATCATATCTTTTCGAATATACGATTCCTCTTCAACCATAATTGCTTCTAAAATATCTTCAAGGGTTTCTGGAGCACCAATATCTGCTAGAGCCAATGCTGCACTCGCTCTTACAAAATCCCAATCATCAGTTTTCATTGATTCTAATAAAGGCTCAATAGCTTTCTTGCTTCGTAATTTTCCAAGAGATTCTGCAGCCTCATTACGAGCATATCTGAAGAGATCACTAGATAAACAGACAATTAATGGATCTACTGCTTCAACCATCTCAAGTAATCCAAGTGCTTCCGCACAGTCCCTTCTAACAAAATTGTGTTCATCATTTTGCATTTTATCAATCAGTGGTTTCAATGCCTTTTCTATACCTAATTCACCCAATTGTAAAGCAGCTTCTGCTCGTTTCCATGGATCAGGATGATTATTTAATTGAGCTAGTAATTCATCAGTGCCCATCTTCAAAACAAAATACAAATGTTGTGTAATAAATTCTTGTTTAAGGGATTAAATTCCTTTGAATAGATAAGGAATAATTAATCTTGCAAGATTTGATTTGCTATCCGTAAGTTCCGTTGTTTTTTCATTCTTTGTAATCACAATTACATGATTTTCCTCGGATGAGAACCCATAAGAAGGATCTGCGATATCATTTGCAATTATAAGATCTGCTTTATCGTTTTTTAACTTGGTAATTGCACTTTTAATCAAATCATCCTTTGAAAGTCCTGCTTCAGCTTTAAAGAGAATTAACGTTGAATTTGGAAATAGATGTTTAATTTGACTGGACAATTTTGCAGTTGGTTTGAGTGTTAATTCCAAATTATTTCCACTTTTAATTTTACCTACTAACTTATCCATGGTAAAATCACCCATGGCAGCAGTCAGAATAACGATAGAATCAGGATTAGATTCTAATAACTCTAGACATTTCTTAGTCATTTCTTCCGATGAAATTACTTTATTAGAATTAACACCAAAAGGTGATGTGAGTTGAGTTGGTCCAAGAACAAGGTCAACTGAAGCACCGTGATACATAGCCTCTTTGGCTAATTCGATACCTGTTCTTCCCGAGGATGGATTTGAAATGAAACGAACTTCATCAATAAATTCTCTCGTTGGACCCGCAGTAATGATAACATTCTTTCCCTCCAATTCATTTGATTCTAGCTTCATAAACACTGACATAACGATATCGTCAGTATCAGGAACTTTAGCTTTTCCTTCCTCAATCACTGGGTCAAGGACTGTTATTCCGGAATTTTTGAGTTTGGTAAGACTCTCTTGAACTGGTGGAGATTTTATAAGATCCTCATGTGCAACACACATAATCATTATGGGGATATTTCGACCTCTGATTGTATTAGCGATAAGTGTAACTGAGGTATCGGATATACCACTAGCTAATTTAGCAGCAGTATTAGTAGTGCATGGCATGATTAACATTAGATCTGCTGGTTTGTTCATTACGCCTGCAAATTGAATGTGTTCCAAATTACCTGTTACATCTATGATGGGTTCATTTCCTGTTGCCCACCACATTAAATCCTTTCCAATCATGGTAATTGCTGATTTGGTCATCACTGGAATGACAGTCGCGCCATGTCTCATCAATTCCCGTGCTAATTTTGGGGACAAAAACGAAGCTATGCTTCCCGTGATCCCTAATAGAATTTGTTTCCCTTCCAATCTATTAGAAAAACTAGATTGAATTTTCGTACTAGGATGTTGATTGTTGGGAAATGTCATTATCTTTTTCAAACGTGTTAACCAAAAAGATCTTTGGATTGAATGATGATTACATGAAAAATTATTTTAATCATTGTACTCTATAATTAATGGGCTTATCAATGATGATTACTTTATTTTCTGATATTTTTTGATGACAATCTGGAAAACTGAGATGGGTCTTAATCATTATGTGGTTGAATGACATTGATTGCATTTGAAATTGATTTGACGATAATCTCCGTTGAATTATAAGAAAATGGCTCCCCATCTGTTTCATAGATTAGTGGTTCCTCTGTTTCGATTGAGATCTGATCAGCAAGACCCATATACACTCCTTCGATATCCTCTGTATGCTTACCTTTCTTGAGGATTCCAAGTAATCTAACCATTGCTAATTTTTTGAAGCCAAATGCTGCAGTATAAGCCATTTTAGACCCCCAAGTTTCTGCATGAGGTAAAATCCGATATTCTCCAGTTTGGGTGGAGAATCCAGACATCAGTAGAGTTAAATCTCCTTCAACAAATCTATCACCGAGAGTAATTTTTGCAGGTATATTTTTCCATTTTGCAATTCCACGAAGTGAGAGAAGTGTATATCGAAATCCCGATTTTATCCACTTCAATCTTCGTTCAACAGATGCCATATAAGCGATTGTTGCTCCAATTCCAGTATCAGCGATATTTAGAGCAACTCTTTCCTCATCACCAGTGACATGAGTCACAGGGGTTTTTTTAGTAACAGCTCTGTTTAGCAGGCCAATTTGTTCATCAATATCTTTGGGCCAATTAATCACTTGTTGATAGTCATTAACAGTACCCGATTGTATAAAACCTACATTTAGATCTGGCTTTTTCGAGAAATAAGCCGCATTAACAATTTCATTTATTGTCCCTTCACCTCCAACAGCTATAAGAGTCTGGTAACCATCATCAATTGCATTTCTAGTAGCTTCATAACCACTTCCGATACCATTTGCAATCACATGATCAAAATCATGTTCGTAACTTGTTTCGATTTTTTGAAGGTATGTCTTCCATAATTTTTTGGTCTTCCCGCCCCTCGATTCGGGATTAACAATAAATAGTGTAGATTTCAATGGTTGACATCTCTCAAATCAGATTATATCTAATTCTGTTTACCTGTAATTTTTAGTTACAGAATTTCATTCTAAACAAGTTTGAAATATTATTAAAATTATCATTTTTACTCTATAAACTCACAACATTGTTAAAACCGCTAAAGTTGAGTAAGATTAGACTATATGCAGATATCTCGTTTGCCGTCTGGTATTCCAAGTATAGATTTGCTCACCGATGGCGGTTTTCCCATTGGTTCTGTTATATTGTATCATGGAGACACAGGTGCAGGAAAGACATATGCTAGTCTTAAATTTTTACAAGAAGGATTACAAAAAACCGATTCTAATCTTCTCATCACATCACACCTCAATATGTCAGCGTTAAATAAGATTGGTCAACTGATGAATCTGAATATTTCTGATATTACATGCGTGGATGCAGCTAATTGGAGAACAAAAAGGATCGACCGCAATTCAAAAAGTTACACAAAATACGAAGTTTCTGATCTAACGGATTTGAACGCATTATTAGCAATGATAATACAGGTTTACAAAGATAAACCCGAGATTAACAGAATTGTCTTTGATTCACTTTCTAATCTCCTTCTTTATTCTACACCCAGTGTGGAACAAGTAATGCGATTCTTTGAATTGTTAACTGCCTTCGTACGAAAAAACAAAATTACTTTTGTGTTTACGATGGAGAAGAATTTACATCCAAAAAATACGGTTAATAGTTTCTATTTCCTATCAGATGGGGTTATGGAATTTCACATTGAGAATGGTGTAAGATATGTCAAGTCCTTATTTTTGCAGTATACAGATAATCATAATCCAATGCAGGAATGGAAATAATATTAGAGATAATATTAAGATAGATCGATTTCATGTGGATGTACAACAATTCCCTGGTTTGG
>JAAFKL010000387.1 GCA_021399405.1 Candidatus Heimdallarchaeota archaeon
ATAAAATGCATAATTCGGATGCAAATGTCACTCTTAGGTCTATTACAAAGACCGGATTTGGAGGTGAGTTGCCTAACTTTATCGGAGTCGAGAGAGAGGGCGAGGAAATATTGTTGGGAACCATGGATGACGGTGCTAACGAATATGTTGCCATTACCAGTAGTTCTGAGTATTTTGTCAAAATCCTAGGTAATATTGTAATTGCAGATTATGCCAGAGGAAAATCTAAACAGCTTCAGAAATAAGTAGCATCTCAAAGAGAACTGAAATGTTGTTTTAGATTGATCAATTGCCGAGTAAAACTTATATTTCATTAAACTAATCATTTGATATCAAAATGGGGAAAGTAAAGTTATTATTAGTTGTTCAAATGTTTCTATTACTGCAAATAGTTGGAACAATGAAATCTGATATTGATTTGCAAAAGACTACAATACCAAATCAAGATATTACTCTCAATCAACAATTTTCAGAATCTGATTTTTTCTTTAGTAAACTGTTTCTAGAGCGATCTTCTGATAAAGATCCTATAGAAGATGACATTATACCTCCCAACAATTCAGGTTTAGGTATAGATACTGATAGTGAAAATAATATAATTATGGTAGGTAAGGTTAATGAAGACTCTTATCCTGTTATAAATGGTTTTAACGGAACATTTGGGGGAAGAGAGGAAGGATTTGTTACAAAATTATCTGAAAATGGAGATATTATCTGGAGCACTTTTCTTGGAGGATCGGGCACTGATGTTGCAACCAGTGTTGTTATCGACAGTCAAGATAATGTAATTGTATCTGGCTTTACTGAATCGAGTGATTTTCCAAATACAGTAGGTGCGTACCAGGAGACTATTGGCGGATCTCGAGACATGTTCATTACGAAATTTGATCCTCAAGGTGAAATGTTATGGAGCACATTCATTGGAGGTGAGAAACGAGAAGGATTCTTCGAATCATTTGGTGGTGGGTCAAATAAAATTGCGGTAGATAGTCAGGATTACATTGTACTTTCTGGTTCCACGGCATCACCAAATCTTGTCATGAATAACGCCTTCCAATCCTCATTTGGAGGTGGGACAACTGATGTATTCCTCGCAAAATTTAATTCTAGTGGTAAACTAGAGTGGAGTACTTTTTTTGGTGGAGATGATGAAGAAAGAAGTAATGATGTAGCAATTGATACCGAAAATAACATTGTTATTGTTGGAACAACAGCTTCAAGTGGTTTCCCAGTAATAAACCCACATGATGGAATTAGAAGTGGAACAGCTGAAAATATCGATCACTCAGACACGTTTGTGTCAAAATTCAATTCCACTGGCAGCTTACTATGGAGTACCTTTCAAGGTGGCGATCAATTATTTAACGACCAGCAATCAGGCCTTAATGAAAATGCAGGAAAGACGGTATCAATCGACAGTAATGATAACATAATAGTGGGTGGAACTACTACTATACGTAATAATGAAGTAACCCCAGATGCATTCAATCTCAATGGCGAGGGCTATGAAGGGGGATTTATTTCTAAATACGACAGCAATGGGTCATTATATTATGGATCATACTTCGGGAAGGATGGAAGGAATTTTATCATGGATAGTTACTTAGATGAGAAAGATAACTTGTACCTCACAATTGGATCAAATGATGTTGCATTGGACCGACCTATATTACATAATTATTTCCATTATCAAAAACTCACTTTAGGTAATGGCCAAGTTCCTGATTTAACTGCAAATGATCCCTTAATGGTAAAATTTAATTCATCAAACGGATTATTATGGAGTACGGACTATTTATCGCCTAACATCTATGAAGGCAGTTACGCAATGACTATTGATAATCTCGGTAGAATTGTAACTACTGGATATACCTATTCTGCAGATCTCCCTGGAGAAACAGAAAACTGGAATTTAGAGGAAGGATCCAGCCCGTATTTGCATATTATAAAACTAGATCCGTTGGGTGATGAGGATGAAGATGAGTTATTAAACTTTGAAGAGTTCCAATCAAAATCGGTTCCAAGCAACTCAGATACAGATGGAGATGGCTTAAGTGATGGAGTCGAAGTTCACGAGCATGGGACAAATCCGAATAATGTTGATTCAGACGCTGACGGTCTTTCAGATTTTTATGAGCTTGAAAGAGGATATAGTCCCACAAGTAATGATACAGATAACGACTTAATGCTTGATGGTTGGGAAGATCTATATAATTTAGACCCAACTGATGCAAGAGATATTGATACTGATATTGACGATGATGGTTTAGATGCACTTGGTGAATTTCAAGCTGGTACAAATCCCAAAGTGGCTGACACAGATGGAGATGGAATGAAAGACGGATATGAGGTTGACCACAATCTGAATCCATTGAAGGATGATGCCAATAATGACAAGGATGGTGATCTTCTGCCAAATAAATTTGAACATGATTATGGAATGAATCCTGATAGCCCAATTGAAACTATTGTTGCAGGTTTGATATTGATTATTTCACTATCAGCAATCACTTATTATATACTAAGAGCAAGACGCTTAAACGCCATTGCGATAAAAGAAGGATACAAACATCGATCAGAAAAGAAATTAACATTGGAGAGGGGTTTCTCAAGCATAAAGGATTTGAAGAATGCTGAGGTCTTGGGATTCAAGACAAAACTAGCGATGACAATGGTACAATCCTCAAAGGTTCAAACTGTCAGTGAAATGGCCCAGAGTTGGGAATCTCAAAGTACATCAATAAGTGAAATCATGACTTCCTTTGATCTAATCCAAATTACTGAAGTAGCAAACACAACCACCTCACCTATAGATTTACATGATGCAGAGCTTAGTTATGAGCATTCAATTGGAGAAATGAAGGATTTGGAGATAGATCTAAAGAGTATGTTATCGCTCCAAGAAAGTATAGTTGATTTACCGAAAGTAGATATTGATTTACCTTTAGTGGGTTTGTCGATAGATGATTTACATATCCACCGTAGTAAAACAAAAGATCAGTTAGAAGGAGTGACTGCAATAATCAGCAAATTTGAGAAGCTTATTAATGAGAGAAAAATTTGGTTTGAACCTTGGCAGCCAATGCTAACCCTTATTCAAATGACCCAAGATGGATTACCCATTGATCTTGCAAGAATTGCTGAAGTGATTCGATGTCCTGAAGATCAAGCTGAGAAGTTACTCAAGTTATTATTAGCGGAGAACTCACTTATTGGATTGTATGATGCTTCGAAAAAACTTTATACTAAAGGTACAAATATCTCACAGTATATTGAATCGATGCTAGCTAAGATGAGCAGTTTCGGAGAGTAAAATTTACCATCTTAAGCTATTTTCGAAATTTTAGTAGGAAGACACATAGTTATTCTTTTGCTTATTAGTGATATAATGTCACATAACGTGGTACCCCAGGAGAAAGTGTTGAATCAATTCTAGTTTCTTCCAATTATTTTTTGTGGCTGGTTGTTGTTGCATTAGACTCAGGTAATGGCTGGCTTATATTTTCTTTATTTTTCGCTTCACTAGTTTCTTTGGTAATAATTATTTTAACAAAAGTAGAATCGACTGTTTTACTTCAAAAATTAGGATTATTCGTGGGGACAAATATTATCGGCTTGATTGTTTTACTTAGTAATCTGGATTTTGGATTTGAAGAGGAAGCAAGAGAAGTTGACCAGTTTATGTTTTTTTTCTATTTGCAATTATTTATGATCATTGTAGTATTCATTGTTTTATTTATTAGAAAGGTAAATTTGAAGAAAAGGGTAGAAAAATTGCCATAGATTTTGCTAACAACTTAACTTGAAATATTCAAGAGATGATTTTACAACTAATTATACAGTACCAAGTTGTATTTGTTTTTACTTGTAGGGAGCCTGATAAAGAAAAGATTTGTTTTGATGTTCAAATTGACTAAAGCATACAATGTTTAATAGCTTGTAATTTATCTAGAATCATGTCTTATGAAGATGACAATAAATCCCGATCTAATATTGATTTAATAGCTTTGATTAAGGTTGCTATTATTTTGTTAATACTTGCAGGGATCGTACTTATGGGGCTCAATCTTGCAGCTGGTGAATTATTAACTGGTTTCTATCAAGCGTTCTGGCCATTTCTTGTAGCATTTGTTCTCTATGTGGTAAAGAGGTTGGTTGAAAGTAAATCGACCTTGGAAAGCTAGGATCTTGGAAATTGAGCGGATTTTAAATTGAATTGTTAAGTAAAATCAAGAAGATTGCGGATAGCCCTTACTAAACGTAATATATCAGATTTAGTTCGTATCAACATGAGAAAATCATAATTAAATGACAGCATAAAATTTAATTATAATCTAGTATTCAATGGTTATAGATTGACTATCCTTCATTGAATGATTTTGTCAACGTCTTAAATCAAGTTTTAACCAAAATTTGAACGATATTCGAACATTTTGTACGAAAGTAGTGTCATATTATAACGTACAGTCCTAAATACGTGTTTACACGAAATTTTGATCGAACCTGATCGAAGATAAAAAATAAATAGTAAATCGTGACAAAACCATTTATAAAGATTTTATTTCTTAGAATGATAGGGAAAATGAGACGCAAGCAATCCAAAAAACTACCAGAAGCTGCAATCCCCATGCTAAGATATTTGCAGGATAACAGCCCAAAAACCCAAAGAGAGATCATGGAGAGTTTAGATTTACCAACCCGAACCGTGCGATATTCACTACGAAGGTTGTTAGAAAGAGATCTTATTATCAGAATTGCTAACTTGAATGATATGAGGAGTGTATATTATCAAATAAACCCTCAAATTGTCGATTTAAATCAAGTTATAGTTCAAGAGTTAAGTATTATTGAGACATAAATAAGATCAGAAAAATTTACTTGAAAACTGAGCGATTTTTTATTTTTCTAATATTAAAATTGATTGAGGGAATTTTCCGTGCCGATTAAACAAATGATCGAATCAATTTGTGATTGTTCACAAAAAATAGAGGAAAGTTAAGAAAACTATGCTCAATCAAATGATGAGAATCGATCGAATTTCATGTTTGATAGATGGGGCTTAATTTCAGTACAGACAAAATTTAGTTCTACAAATAATTCAGTACCGACTAAACTATTGATCGAATCGACAATTTAGTTAATCGTACCGACAAATCATGATTCCGTTTTCTGGTTTTCCATTTCTGTAAATCTGAGTCTCTTAGCTTCAAGGGACTCGATCTCTCTCGGTGTAATGGTCACTTTTCCAAATTTATCATACGATCGAACTTTCCAAATCTTCGGGGGACGATCATTGTCTGTTATCCCAGCAATCCGTTTTCCATTTGTGTGAAGGGTTTCGATCCTGGGGCAGTATTTTTTGACGCCCTCAGGGGTTATATAATCGTCTTTAAGGTCGTCGTGGGGGAAGACTGACGAAATCTCATCATTAAGAACATAAATGTTGGGGAATGCCTCCAACACATGCCACGAGTATTTCTTAGATTCCATATCACGATAAAGGTGAAGATTTTCTACTTTTGAAAATTGGTCAGTTGGAAATATTTGCTGGCTCTCTCTTATTTCAGCCCAGATTGAAAGAACTTTCGATTTACTTGATTTGAGGATTTCGTGTAGTTGTTTAAGGGTGTCAATAGATGGGGCGTTGCCAGAAATTGAAACATGTTGAATATCAAAATTGTGATGATCTTCGAATATCTTGTAATCTGAAGAAATAATAGGAATTTTAATTGATTGATTATTGTCTAATTTTATTTCACTGTTACAAGAGAAAGTAAATTCTTTAAGTTTCTTAAGCCTTCGACATTTTAGTGAAGTCTCGAAATTTAACATTTTGTTTATGGAAAATCTCAAATTTGTCAATTCTAAGTTTTTGAAAAGAAATTGGGGGATTTCAGGCAAAATGCACTCTACAAATTCAATATGCCTAAGAGAATTCTTGATAGGTTGAAAAAATTCCTCAGATATTTTACTGATTTCAACCCGATAAAATGCAACCTTAGTTATTTTACCTATTGGGTGCCATTTGGATAATTCCTCGAAAAAGTCGCTGGGAAATATCCGATCGATTCCCTCATCGTAATCATCTCCCTCAAAGTAAATAGTCTCCACACTGATCGAGCGATCAGATTTCTTATAATACAATTGCTGTTTCGACGCATAATCGCCGACAGAATAATATGGAAAGTGGATATTCACTAGTAGTAATAAGAGTTGATGATTCTTAAGGGTGTTGTTGAAATAGGCACTTTTTGATTCTTTAAGTTGTTAAGATTTAAAACAGATATCAACCAGTACCGATTAATTGATCATAAATAAGAGGAACTAAAGATCTTGTACCATAATAGATATTCTCATTCATGATCATTTCCAAATAGAAATTATATACCTTAGGAACGCTACCATAATCATTCCTCACACCATTCCATAATAACGGAATATCACCTGGTCTTTCGATTCTCGAGATCAATCGAACAGTATTAATGAATGACTGTATACGACCTTTTCCCAGAGAAATAAGATCCAAGTCTTCATAATATTCATAGAAATCTTTAACAAGAAATTCTGCATTTAGTGCAGCCTGACTTACATAAACAAAGTCTAAATTATAGGAGCTATAGATATTATGAAGGAATTGTTCATAAATTGGTGCTTCGCTATATGGATCTAAATCAAGTGTTTTACCAAAACTAAATATCCCGAGATTAAAAGGATTGATAAATTGGTAAGTAGAAGTAACTGCGACTTGGTTTCCCTGTCCATCGGATTTGGAAAAGAATTCATCAAATCTAGGATTTACTCCATTAGAATCGCTGAAATATAACTCTGTCAATGGGTTATCATAGAAACTATAGCTATGTGTCAACAAAGCTATAGATCCAATATTATTCATGGGAACAATCATATCTTTTAGCATTCGATTCATCAACATTTTGGACCCGAGGGTATTTGTAATAGGATTCTTTGACCTTACCATATCTATCTGAGATGCAAACAATAATTCATCCATAAAGCTCACAATTGATACATTGCGATCTGATGAGGCATCATAAATATCATAATTGAAAGAGGCCCCAATATCTTGTTTAAGAATTTCATTGTACTGCGTAGTAATAAACGGAACATCTTGAGGATCAATATTTGCAGCGTTGTAAGAAAATAAATCGAATATATTGTCTAAAGTATCCACGGTAACCATTTCGACTTCAAGAGTATGCATATACATAACTGATTTCAATATGTTCAAAGGATCTCTACTGTCCACGAAGTTAGGCACCGGGATCCTACCCTTATTTAATTCAGCTGCCACGTTGGGGACAGTGCCGATATCAAAGAAAAGCTCTGGATTCCAAATACCATTAGTAACTATGGGGATCGCGCGATAATTAGTTCCGTCAGGAACAAGTACAGACGTGAAATTACTAGCAAATTTAAGATCAAAGACTAGTGGTTGTCCTGAATAATCGTAGTCTACATGATAATTATAGACAGTTGTGTTATACAACTGATCAAAATCTCCATCAACAATTACTTTCGAAGTACCTTCAGTATATCGATCTCCCTCATATGACGTTTTACTCATAATGTGATTACGAATTAATAGCAATGTTTCTTCTACGTTTGTATAATATAGTCTCCTTAACATCTCAGCTAAAGCATTGTTTGATGTTTGAGGATTAGCCAATGCATAATACATTGAAAGACTTTCTTCCATCATGAAATCAAAATATCCACCAATGTCAGCAAATGAAATAGGCTGATATCTTTCAGCATAACTTGCAACACTATTACTTCGAATGGCAGAGGACGATGATCCAGAGGATTGTAGATTGAATGAACTTCCAAGAATAATGGGCTCAAGTACTGGACGGAATTTATTTAATATCTGACCAAAGAAGTATTTGAAGGTAGCTTGAGAATCATCATCACTCCATTTCCAAAATTCAACATCTCCGGCCCTAACAGCATCAAGATAATCAGGGTCAATGAAATCCTCAAATACCACCAAATCTTCAACAATGTTCCCCCTATCCAACTTATCCCATCTAGTTGTTCTACCACTATCAGCCACTCCAATTTCAAAGACTTCTCTAAACATATATGCATTACTCTTATCAGATCTTGTGAAAGCTCGTTCAAAATCAACCCAGATCGCATCAGATCTATCAATTGTTTTATACCATTCATGGAATATCTCTAACATTGCCATGTTTACAGGATCATCTACATCAAAACCTTTCGTTTCAAAGTACGGTCCTAATCGGTCAATGAATTCTTCCAATGTCGTTTCGAGAGGACCAATTGCGTCTCGTACAAGATTATATGTTGGGTGTTGTGCCTGAGGAATATAACTTAAGGCCGAATCTGAATAAGGTTCATAAATCATTAAGTGAATATTACCCACCGGTCTTATGGTCCCTGTTACATCCATTATTTCATTAAAGAATGCCGGAGGGTATCCTTCGGCAAACCCGGTACCACCGAAATAAAAAGAACTGCCAGGTTTCTTAGACATTGTTCCTTCGATAAAAGCATCCTCTAATTTCGCAAAAGCAACATCCGAACTCACAGCTGTCGAAAACGTAGGGAGCTCGACTTCTTGAATTTCCCAATAATTTCCTTGAGGATCTTCAACCTCAACCTGCATATTTATCTTCCATCTCTTGGAATAAATATCTCCATTTGTCGCGGTATTATCAATACTGCCTTCCACTGCCGTTAATCGATGTTTAATGCCCCAGATAGGATTAAACTGACCATTCATTGCTGGAAGCGTGAAGAATTCTCCACCTGAAAGAGGCCGAGAAAGATAATATGAATTTGCCATATAATCAGTAAATTCCATATCTGCAAGTATTATCTGCTTTATTCTTTCAACGTCTTTTATCTTATTGCCTTTCACGGCAGTCAAATCAATAATTGATGTATCCAAGAATATCTGCGGGTAATTATGTGCATTTGTAGGCTTAACCCGATATGGGAATCTGACTCTTTTGATAATATTACCTGCCTCATCCTCAAATACAAATCCAGGGCTTTCCAAAGGACCCAAATTCATATGATAAACGTAATAATTCCTATTACCCAAAACATCAGGGAATTCTATCCCAAAATCCTTGCCGTTCATATCAATACTGTGTATATTATCTAATCTATTCGGCAAATATTCTTCATTTAGATTTACGATTGGTATATCGTCCCCTAATTCTCCTGGAGGCGCTTCAAAGGAATCTCCTATAGATAGGGCATCCTCCGGTACAATAGTATACTTTGCAGTATCTTGTGGATCTGTTGATAACGCCTTCCTAAATTCACCAATTGTTTGAATATTGTTACCATCGTCAATATCCTTACTGAGTTTCTTAAGACTATCAGTCAGTGGATCTTGCCAATTATTAGTTTGTAGGGCATCTAGTTGTGCATAAGTTAATTGGATAGTGGTTTCAAGATTATCATCTGGGTGTGTATACAATAGACTAATTGGTGCGTGGCCCTTAGCATTAATGAATGGCTGATATAGTTGTTTTTTGTATTTCCCTGAAAAACCAGCTGTTTTTAGGAGATTCTTACCTCGCAAGTTAATAATTTTCTGTACCTCGGCCAATTCTGCTCGATTAAGACCAACCTTCTCAGTCATGGATTGCAAGAAATCAGGCACTCTACTTATCTTAGTAAGAAAATCAATGGAGCCGCCTGACC
>JAAFKL010000388.1 GCA_021399405.1 Candidatus Heimdallarchaeota archaeon
TAATCTTGGGACGAATATTTAATAAAATCATTGTCCGAATTGATCTAATATTGTTTAGGGAATATGGTAGAATAATCAGATATTGAATACTTGAATTTTGTAATATCTAAGCATCAACGTTATGGAAATCATAATTTTATTCCCTGAATTTGGGATGATACTTGTCGATATGTTTTTGATCAATTCTTTTGAGCTGCCTTGTTGGATTGGGGAATATATCCAATAATTTCCAACCAAGCTCTAAGGTTTCAAAGATTGTCCTGTTGGTCAGGCCCTAGTTAAGGAATTCATTTTCAAAATTCTCTGCAAATTTAAGATATAACATATCCTCTTCAGTAAGCGATTCCTCACCAACAACTGCTACTAAATCTCTGATTTCTCTACCTTTTGCATATCCTGCATAGAGCTGTGCAGATAGACCAAAATGGTCATCCCTTGTAGAACCCTTTCCAATTGCTTCCTTCATGACCTTCAGTGATGTCGAACCTAATGAGTATAATTCTGATGAGGCTCAATTCTTATGACCATGTTGATCCTAAAAACTTTAAAAATTATAGTAAATGACAGACAATAACAATGGCTAACCGGAGTTTACTATTTGATCATTATGACACAGGGAAGAAGGTGGCAAGCATACCTTATCAAGAATTTGTAATGGAGCTTGATAAAGAACACCAACTGGCAGTAGGAGAAACTAATAATAATTTGAATTCTTTGAAGAGTAACATATCTAGTCAAGATTTAATCAATAGAATGCTTTTACCTGAAGAAAGCTTGAAATCACAGTCACTCTATGTTAATATTCTTTCGAAGAAAGACTCATTGACAGGAAGTGAATATGAAAGAAGATACGGGGTAAATATAATTCAAAGTAACAAAAGGACAATACTGACTGATATAGACCTTAATAACACTCCAACTTTGGAAAAGATTAAACTTCCTTCCAATAATTTTGCCACTATTGATACATGGAAGGTGGGTCATAAAATAAGTGAAAGTATATATTTCCAACCAATCAATTTTTCCAATATATTTTCAGTCACTCTCGACGTACAAAGTTCATCAGAAGCAAACAGAGCGGTCACGCTTAAAAGACACCAACCTTTAATTCTATTAGGTATTGTAGCTGCGATCTTAGGTGCTATTATTGAACCATTTACAGCAATAATAGGTTTACTAATGGCTGCAGTTGGATGGTTTTACCTTAAACAATATGAGAAAGGCTCACCTTATACTTATAGTGGACAAACCAGAATAATCACATTAGGTGTAGTAGATCCTATGACATTAAAACGTGCATATTGGAATTTAGTTTTACCAAATGAGATCCATCCAGATCAAATGATTAATTGGGTATCTATGTTACAAAACAAAATTTATGAGCTTCATGGAATGCAAAAAAGTCAATTTGTTTTTAATCCATAATACAATTAAAATTTCTTTCTTGGGAATTCAAGATTGAATTTAGTATTTAAAGTTGTTAAATATTCTACCTATGCGTCGACATTGTGGAAATCATAGTTCTGATCTCTGAATTTTGGATGATACTTGTACTAGTCCTTTCCCAGCTTACCCTTTTTTTCTGCGTCTTTAGATGCTAATTGCACCTTCACTTGACTTATGTGGTTTTTCATCTTAATAGCTGTGAAATACACTCCCAAAATTATTAATTCAATCATAATATGTACAAAATAAACTGCAGGAATTATACCTAAAAAGGCAAATAAAGGTATACCAAAAATCTCAAGACTTAGTTTACTCATAACCATCAAAACAAGCAAACTTGCTATTAAAATGGTCAATAGAAGGGAATAAATTCCATCCCTCATTAGATGCCATCGTTTTGAAATTTTCTCATAAGGTTTATAGGATTCTGTAATTTTCCTTAATTCGCCATATATCTCCTTCCATAGATACCACCAAGCCCAAATCGGAAAAGTAATTCCCATTAAAATCCATTTGATCATTCTTAGTACAAGATTCGATCCAATAAAATTCAAGGCTCTCAAGGTCAGATACCAATCGGCAAATATCTCTTTGACTTTATTTTTGATATCCCATCCACCCCATCGTACCTTCATTCTTTGTTTCTTGGTTGGTTTATACTTCTGTTGCAATATCCTTGCCTCGGGAGTATCAAAGGGTGTTCCACAATTAAGACAGTATGCTCCGAATTCCTGTTCGCTTTCACATGTCTTACATTTCATCATTTCCATCCTTCCAGGATTGATAATTTTTTGTGACTGGGATCTTTCCTATCAAACATTCCCTATAGTAATACCAACAACAGATATAGCCGATATAAAGTTTTACAGGCAATATTATCTAAATTCAATGATCTTCAATCATCCATTCCCAAATATACTATTAAACTCAGTTTGTTATTTGAATAAGAGAGGGGTATCCTATGAAAAAATCGACTTACATTGCTGATGATGGGGATGAAGTGAAAAGTAGGGCTGAACTAGTGATTGATAATTTTTTGACTTCAAATCAGATAAAACACGAGTATGAGAAAAAAATTACGATTAATGGAAAAATCTTGTCACCAGATTGGTATTTGCCTGATTGTGATGCCTATATTGAATTTTGGGGAATGGAGAGTAATCAAAATTATTCAGAGAAACAATTAAAGAAATTGAAGGTGTATGCAAAATCTGATTTGAGGGTTCTTTCACTCAATAACCCTCATCTTGAAAATGGACCTTACATGGCCAAGACTATCCTAGGTTTTATTGAGGATATTCAAAATAAAATTAAGGAGAAGGAAAGGCTAGATAGAATTGAAGAGGTAAAAAAACAAGAAGAGATAAATCAAGTCAGAGCAGATACTGAGGCAAAAATAGTTGAGAGAGAGAGACTTGCCAGGATCGAGGAAAAAAGAAAAGAAGGCAAGGCAAACAGAGATAGAGCCAGAGTAGAGGCTAAGAAAAAGGAAGATGAGGAGAATGACGAGCTTGCAAAAATTTTGGAATCTGCGATCACCTGGACCATTGCTGGTGTGAAAACTGGTATTGATAGTTTGTTCAAATCAAAAAGGAAGAAAGCCCCAA
>JAAFKL010000389.1 GCA_021399405.1 Candidatus Heimdallarchaeota archaeon
TACTTCATGGCAATGAATCCACCTACTCCATGTCCGTATATTGATATCTTGTCATAGCCCAGTTCTTTTCGCAATTCATCAATATCCTTCACAAAGTAGTCGAAGGTGATGTCTGCATGGGGTACATCTTCTGATTTCCCATGTGAGGGTAGATCGAGAAGAACAAGAGTCTGATCTGTCTCGATTCCTTTTAGTGAATCTAGCAGGTAGGTGCTGTCCAGGGGTACTGTGTGTATCATGAAAAGTGGGGGTCTTGACACATCTCCATCAATCTTGGTGTAATACACTAAATCAACCATGCAAAGTGTAACTCATGTGTTCTTAAGATTTGATTTTAATGAATGTCATCTGTGGGATTATTTGGAGGAAGAAAGATCATTTCTTAGATTCATCAATTATGTTTTATATTATTCGTAATGCTATTTCAAATCCTGTCACTAATGTAGGTAAGATTTATATTTCGAGATTTAGAATTGGCATTAAAAGGTGGAAAAAAGATTAGGACAAAAATATTATTAATCATGATTACGACAATATTGGTATCTGGGAGCAGTGGATCTACAATCCCGATGGAAACAGCTAAACCTGATTATTTCAATGGAAGTACAACAGATTTCTCTGTTGATATATACTCGGTAAGTGCTGGGGACCAGGTAAGGTCGGATGGAAGTAATCGGGTTCCACTTAGTCAGTGGGGTACAGTTGATTATGTGACAGACACACCCTTCACGTTATTCTCGGTTATGGTGAATGTAACAGGATTCCTATTCCGGAATTTTGGTATTATCACCTACAATGAGACCACTGTTGATCTTGGTAATAATAGTTTGATCTATGGTCAGATGTATTCAATCCTTGATGGACAGGTAAATGCTGTTACACAGCCGTACCTTACCTCCAATGGCTTACTTGTCACAGTACCGCTGGGTGATCACACTCTGACAGTGGTGTATATCTCCATGGATGAGCAAGGAAATTACTACTATGCAACGGATTCTATTGTTTTCAGAGTTAGGGAAACTAATGTTTTTCCTGCTTACATCCGTCAATATATCGCATTAGAGCTCATAATTTCAGACCTATATGAGGACAAGGAGATCAGCGGTGATGTGATATCAATCGTTTCAGGTTTTAGTTCTCCTCAAGGTGTTTATGATCGGAATATTGTATTTACACCAATTGTTGAGACAAGTACCACATTTAATGGTTCAGTTTTATCCAACGATGATGAACTTGTTTTTGTAGATAAGCTAAATGATAAATTAGATGTTAGAGTTTCGACTAATTCCACCGGTTTTAATGACTTACAAATATATGAAAAGTGGAATAGTACAGAGGGATTGAATTTTTTATTAGATGCAAGTGGGATGCATGAGATTGATGATAACTTGGTTTCTGTATCTGTACGTGATGGGAATAACTACATTGGGGTGATTACTCTTGCTCCGTATGGTCTTTGGCATAGAGATATCCCTTACCCCGTTACTGGAGATCTTCTTACTGACCCAGACTGGGATTCGGGTATGCAATATATTACAAATGAATCAGTATCTGATGGTTCTGAGACATTCCGGATAGATGCTGCATTTGATTTTATCTATGGAATTTCTGGTGTTAACTTCAGGGCAGCAGTGGGTGAGCGATCCACTTCAGCTGTCAGTGAGGGGCCAATCAATGTTTTGTGGGCATTACTTCCCCTCACAATATTCAGGAGGAGGAGGAAAAATTGATGAGAAATAAGTTAATACTGATTATATTAATTTCTCTCATGCTATTAAATCAACCAGTAAGAGCACAGGAGGATAATATGTTCAATTTTGAATTGGATATGTTGGTTCAAACGGATAATGAATCAAGAACTCGGATGTCGCAGTATATTCAAGCAGTACTAGCTCCTCTGGGAATAAAGGTCAATTTAATTCCCATTGATTTTTATCAACTTTCAGCACACTTGTTTGAGAAGTCTAACCACAAATGGGATCTAAGCATTGCCGCGTTCAACATTCTTCCCTGGGATACTTACAAAAATTCTAGAACTGATGACTATTGGGGGCTCTCACAATATGATACATTTATCGATGATCTATTGGGATATTCAAACAAAACAAGACAGGCCTTTCAAAAACAAAATAATGGAGTTAGCCAAGATGATGTTGAAAATCTGATCCAGGACTTCCGTCAAACATTTGATCTTGAAGAAAGGCAACAAAAATCAGATACAATTTCACGCAAATTCCTTGACGAGCTCCTATATTTTTTCCCACTAGTAGATAACCTGGAGTATAGAATCACCCCAACCTCATTAAAAGAATTCGATCCACGAGAGGGGATCTTTAACTCAATTTACAAAGGGGCTTACTTCTTACCTGATGGGAATCGAAATGCATCGACCAATGAACTGAGACTACAACTAGCTGGTTACTTGACTTTCCGCAATCAGAGGGATTACCTCTCCTCATATTTAATTATGTTTGATGATTTGGGAAGACCCCATCCAGATTTTGCCACCCAATGGGAGTTATCGGATTGGTTGATGGAAAACGGGACCATAATTGATAATGGTAAAAATAAGTTCTGGATGCGTGATGATGGCTATATGGTACAGATGAATGAGACAACTCTTCAAAGTCCTATAGGGCAAGCAATTTATGATCCCTATTTAATTACATTGAAGGATTGGGAATTCTCATACTGGTTAAAACAACAACCTCACCGGTCCACACCAAGTCCAGAAATTACTACATTCCGAAAATATGATTTTGATTTTGATTATACTAATAACTCAATGACAGTTTACAGTCCGGAACCATCGATAAAAGATATAGATATTATAAATAAGGTCACATTATATCCTGAGGGGATACTCAACACCACCTTAACCTATGTGAACGAGAGTGGTACATTTACTGGAACACCTAAAGAATTGGCAGAGACTGGGATAGATCCATTATCTACCGAGGAATTCCAGTACTTAAGTAACGTACCAATGATTACTGATCCTTTTATCCCAACAAATTCTTCATTTGACTTTAACTGGGTGGAGAGCAGTTGGTATTTTACCGATACACTCCGTGAGAAATATCATTTCCCAAGCGAACTAGATAGTCCAGGAGGGGATTTCATTCTCCATGCAGCAGGTTCTGAAGAACCTTACTTCTTTGCATATAATAGGACTATAAGTCGACCCAATCAGAAACCAACAACACTGCCTATTGACACACTCAAATATACTTGGAGATGGCTAAAAGGTGCAGAATATTTCTCTGAGTTGTTCAAAAATGGTGAAATTGATTCCCTAAATTTCTCCCCATCAAGCCAGAATTATGAATTATTGAATAGCTTTATCCAAGATGAATTAGTGAGGGTAACTAAACATAGTGTGCCTGTAAGCGGCCAAACCTTGTATTTTGATCTATTAAACCCGCATCTTCAGAAATACAATGTAAGGCGAGCAATATCACTAGTGATTGACAAATCAGTGCTGACACAAATGCTTGATGGACATATTGAGGAATGGAATAATCCTGTCTGGTCATACTTTTCAAGCTACAATCCAGATATCAAATTAGGACATAGTTATTCTGAGGCAAGGGATCTGATGAGAGCAGAGGGTTACTCTGCCCAAGAGACTAATAAATTCAATGCCGCTGTAGTATCCATTCCACCCTCAACGATTACCATAGCTGAGGAAATAATTACCCCTGTGATCTTTCCATACCTATTTTTAACTGCATTTGTTGTTAAGAAACTTAAGAAAAGGAAACAAATATAGTACAAAATAAAATATATTACAATTTGAAAAATCATTTAATTCCTGTAGTTTTAAGCCTGTACAAAGCAATGAAAAATAATTAAATATTGAAAATAAAATAATTTTTAGATAAATTAAGATGTCTGTGCCTGTTCTTCCTCAAGCTTGTCCATATCAAGGTCAAGAGATTCTAGAAGGTAGGTGCTGTCCTGGGGTACTGTGTGTACCATGAACAGCGGTGATTTTGACATGTCTCCATCAATCTTGGTGTAATACACTAAATCAACCATGCAAGGTGTAATCCATTTGTTCTTAAAATTTGATTTTAATGTATAGTATCTGTGGGATTATTTGGAAAAAGACACAGATCATTCTTAAGAATTATCGAAATATCTATTTCAATATATATACTCTTAGAACAATTGCTGTCACTAATGTAAGCAATCTTTATAATTCGAAGTTAAAAATTAACTTTATTAGGTGTTTAGAAGATGAGAAAAAAATTATTAATTTTTATTACAGCAACCATGCTAATTTCAGGAACTAGTGGTCTTACAATTCCTTTAGATAAAGTTCAACCAGATTATTTCAACGGATCCACAACTGATTTCTCAGTAAATATTTATTCGGTAAGTATTGGGGATGAGGCCCGGTTGGATGGAAGCAATCAGATTCCACTTAGTCAGTGGGGTACAGTTGATTATGTGACAGACAAACCCTTCACACTATTCTCGGTTAAGGTGAATGTCACTGGATTTTTATTTAGAAATTTTGGTAATATTACCTACAATGAGACCACTGTTGATCTTGGAAATAATAGCTTGATTTATGGTCAGATGTACTCTATTCTTGACGGGTTGGTAAATGTAGTAACAGCAGCATATCTCGAATCCATTGGTCTGCTAGTAACAATCCCACTCGGCGATCATACATTGACAATTATATATATCTCCATGGATGAACATGGAAAATACTACTATGCTAAGGATTCCATTGTATTCAGAGTTAGGAAAACCGACTCTTTTACATCTTATATAACAGAGGAAATTCAATTAGATCTCACGCTAACTGACCTTTATGAGGATAAGGAGATCAGTGGAGATGTCATTTCGATTGTCTCAAACCTTGATACTGCTCCATTGGGGGCTTTTGATCGTAATTACATATTTCGTCCTGAAGTAGAGACGATTATAAATTTTAACGGATCTGTTATCACCAATGATGAAGAACTTATATTTGCAGATATGTCCACAGATAGATTGGATATTGATGTTATTACAAATTCCACGGGTTTCAATGATCTACAAATATATGAGGAATGGAATAGTAGTCGAGGATTGAATTTCCTGATGGATGCCTCTGGATTGCATGAGGTGGATAACAGCCCAAATTCCATAACAATTAGGGATGGGAATAATTACATAGGAGTGATCACACTCTCACCTTATGGCCTTTGGCATAGGGATATACCAGATCCAGTGACTGGAGATTATCTCACAGAGCCAGACTGGGATACAGGAATGCAAGTTATCTTGAATGAATCGGTGGCTGATGGATCAGAGGTTTTTCGAATAGATGCTGCATTTGATTTTATCTATGGAGTCTCTGGGATCAACTTCAGGGCAGCGGTGGGTGAACGACTTACATCAACTGTTAATGAGCAACCAATTAATCTACTCTGGGCATTGGTTCCGTTCACATTAATTGTTAGGAGGAGGAAGATCAGATGAAAAATATTTTATTGATGTTATTCGTATTTCTATTGTTTTTCAACACTCCCGTGACCGCTCAGGAAGATTACAGGATTAATTTTGAATTAGATATGACTGTCCTTCCCTATGCCCAATCTGTACAAAGGATATCCCAATATATCCAAGCATCATTGGCTCCACTGGGAATAAAAGTAAATATAATACCCGAAGGGTTTAATGAGTGGGCATCCCACCTATATGAGGAATCTAACAGCAAATGGGATCTATCAATTGTGAGTTGGTCAGATACTACTGATAGTGTAACTAATGATTACTCTGGTCTCTCTCAATATGATCCTTTTTATGATGACATTATGGCTTACTCAAACAAGACAAGACAGGAATTTCAATACCTAGATAATGGAGTAAGTCAAGATGATGTTGATGAATCAATTAGAGATTTCCGTAGAACATTTGATCCAGTTGCAAGACAAGAAAAATCAGATAAAATTTCACAAGATTTTTTAGATGAACTTTTGTATTTTCTCCCACTTAACAATCCATTGTCATATAGGATAACTCCTGAATCACTTCAGGGTTATGACTCAGAGGCAGGAATCATTCAATCTATATACAAAGGTGTATATCTTGATCCTAGTGAGAACCGCAATGCATCCACCAATGAATTAAGACTTCAAATAGCAGGTGCCCGGAATCCTAGAGATCCTAAAAACTCTTATCTAATGTTATTGGATGATTCTGGAAGACCACACCCTGATTTTGCCATCCAGTGGGAATTATCTGATTGGGACATGGGAAATGGTACCATTGTTAAAAATGGGAAAAACAAATTCTGGATGCGTGATGACGGCTATATGGTTCAGCAAAATACTACTGGTTTTTCTGGAGAACCAGGAACTGCAATTCATGAACCATATCACATTACACTGAAAGATTGGGAATTCTCATATTGGTTAAAACAACAACCTCATCAGTTCACACATGACCTTGATACAAGTACTATCCAAAAATTTATTTTTGATTTTAATTATAATGAAAACTCTATTACAGCATACAATTCGGATCCATTTATAAGTGATATGGACAAATTAAATGAGTTACAATTATATCCTGAGGGTATTCTCAATACCACCCTTACATATATGAATGAAACTCATAATATCACCGGAACGCCTAAAGAATTGGCAGATCTTGGAATAAATCCCTTACTGACAGAAGAATTTCAGTATTTAAATCAAGAACCAATGATTACTGATGCCTTTATTAATACAGGATCTAGATTTGATTTTAATTGGGTGGAAAGTAGTTGGTATATTACCGATGAGTTACGAGAGAAATACCATTTTCCCAGTGAGCTTGACAGTCCAGAGGGGGATTTCATCCTTCATGAACCCGGAGCAGAAGAGCCTTACTTTTTTGCCTACAATAGGACAGAAATAAATCCATTCCAGAAAGCAACGACATTACCAATTAATACACTCATATATACTTGGAGATGGTTAAAGGATACTAATTATTTTGCTAAACTATTCCAAGTTGACGAAATTGATACCTTTATGTTCTTTCCATCCATTGAGAATTATGATTTACTTGAAAGTTTTGAAAATGATGTATCCACTAGAGTTGCATTAGAAAGACACTCAGTTAGTGGATTCTTAATGTATTTTGATCTATTAAACCCACACTTGCAGAAATACAAGGTAAGAAGAGCAATATCCATGGCTATTGACAGATCTGTGCTAACCCAGATGCTTGATGGACATTATGAGGAATGGAATAATCCAGTGTGGCCAAACTATTCAGAATATAATCCGAGTATTAAATTGGATTACAGTTATACACAAGCTAGAGATCTGATGCGATCAGAGGGCTATTTTGCACAAGAGAGTCAAGACTTCAATACGAATGATGTTTCGATCCCTCCTTCAACAATTACTGTTGCCAAGGATATCATTGCACCTATGATCTTTCCATATCTCTTTCTAAGTGCATATGTGGCCCGGAGACTAAAGAATAAACGTTATAGATAAAATCTTTGCATGAATAATTTTTTATTTGCTCTCTTGTGCCCTGTAATGAAAGAATAAATAGGGTACAATCATTTCCATAATTTTATTTTCAGCCTTTCTAAGTGATTTCTCAATGGCTGGTCTGGAAACATTATACTTTTCTGCTATTTCTTGCATTTTTACTCCTCGAGGGATTGAATAGTAACCATTCTCGTAGGCATTGACGATCACCTGCAATTGTCGATCAGTCAACTGTTTTATGAGTTCAGGCATGGAGAAGAAATGTGTTTTATCTAGTCCATCGTCACCCAGATCGGTTAATCCAATTATCACCAATGATTTTTCATTTTCCAAATCCTTGAGAATATCTGAGACTATTTTTTTATTTAAACACACGATTTTGTAATGTTCCCATCCATCCTCATAGATGACTGGGTATTCAATCATTCCACCAGCATCAGTAATAATTTTAGATATGAACCTCGAATTCTTATCATCAGTAGGATGATTGGAATAAATGCAATCTGTATAAATATAGGTGAGTGGTTTATTGTCCCCGCATCTAGTCACCTCAAGGGTGCTTATATCCCTTTTTTCTAAAAATCCTGTAATATTTGATAAAATATTATCCTCCAATTTTCCAGGTATTACTATTAAATCAAATGATGAGCTACAGTAACTGTACATCTCTGTATCCAAAAATTCTGAAATTACCAGATGTGGACAATCATGCTGGACTTTAATTCTTAATTCGTGCATATGAAATTAAATTTTGGCTTTATTTATAAGATAATTGGTTTCATATGAAACCGTATCTTCATTCACTTTTCATTATTCACCATATTTTTTCTGAATATTTCTTTCATCTTTCTGTAGTACGTGGAAAAATCAGATAATATTTCATTTACCGGTATACTCAATGTTTGTGAGTACATATCTACCAGTTTTTGAAATACATTATCTTCCATGGATTCTATTTTCACATTATCACTAATGAACTCTCTTTTACTCATTAATCTCGAGAAATCAATTCTATCTAACTTCTCATACAGATAGTCTTTGAAAGTATCTGCTATTATATCCTTAAATTCAAAATTATTATTAGGCGATTTTACTACTGTTGTTGACATTATATTACCTCTAAATAATATATAGCAGTTAATACATTAGTAGTTGTTCGTTTCTTATGTAACCCAAAAAATATCATCCAGAGAGAAAAGATGTGAAGGAAATTATTTTTATCTAAGGCACTATTAATTGCTAACTGCAACATATCATGATCAACTTGGGCTGAAATCTCGTTATTTTGCAAATTACATTTCAATCGTATTCATAACTGGCATTATATTTATTAACAGGTGAGTAAGTAGTTTTAGTGTCATCGAGAGTTCAGTAGGGTCTATTATGAATGAGTTCATACAATTTCTTCTGACAGGGATAATTCATACGATATATCAATACCTATAATATTTGTCTCCTGGATAAGGTATAAATTTGTCATGTAGCCACTATATGAGGTAATATTATGAGTTTACAAAAAAATTTGGATTTTCTGAAAGGGTTAAAATATGGAAAACTAAGCAGAAAAAATATAATTTTATTGTTAATGGTAATTCTCATAGGGACTATATTATTTCTAAATTTAGGATCATCTCGTACAGAAGAATATAATCAACAAGAACCACTCCCAGTATTGTCTGGTAATCCGCGTGAGACTTCCATATCAATTCAATCTATTAGCGGATTTAATATCTCCAATGGTTTCACCGATACCAATTTGTTCGATACAGATGAATGGGGATGGTGGAACAATATTACTACTGGTCAAGAAGGATTTTCTAGTATTACAATCCTAACTACTGATATTTTCACATGGGAATGGTCAGAATTTACCTGGGAATTTACAGAATTTACAGGACCAACAGTCACTCAATCCTCACGAACCATAGATCAAAACAGCACTATTGGAAGTGGTTTAAATCTCACTCTGCCTGAAAGGGATAATAAGGCCCGTAATCTTCCAGCTATTCGCTGGCTCGATAACTCCTCATTAAGTATAGAATTTCCCACGCTTCCTTCCCTGAATATCAATATCACCATAGAGGGATTAGTTTTCCTTATATTACTGCTTAGTGTACTCTATCTCAACAAAAATTTCCTACCCGAATTATTGGATAGATTGGAAAGAGGTGATGAGGAGGAGTTTGCAACAAATATGTCGAATTTCTTCGTTAATGTTGTGAGACAATCGGATGAGAAAATGAGAAAGGAAACGCGGTTGAAGAAATTGTTAGTGTTCAAGGATCACATTGACAAATTAATTGAACGATCAACGGAGAGAATGGAGACCACTGGAGCAGAAGACACCATAATTACTGGATATTATGAACTTGATTCGGCTTTTGCAGTATTTAGAAAACTAATTAGAACTAAGGATATTACCCCCTTAGAGCACGCCAAGCATCCTTTTGAAACTGGTGAGATTGACAATGATAAATTGGAAGAACTAGTAAATCTTTTCTATATTTCAAGGTTTGGTGACCGATCCATGACAGAACAGGATGGATGGGA
>JAAFKL010000390.1 GCA_021399405.1 Candidatus Heimdallarchaeota archaeon
ACTGGCAGCATTAAGGTACTATCGAATAGTAATCTCAATCAATTGGATCAGGTACAACTGCCAAGGATTGGTAGGATTCGAGTCAAAGAGTCAACGATCAAACTTAGAAAGAAATTGATCAATAAAAAGACTAGAATACTGTCAGCATCCGTATCGAGAAGAGCTGATCGCTGGTTTGTGTGCATTACCGTTGATGAAAGATTGACCACTGATAATCCACAAAAGCCACGTGGAATTGTTGGTGTTGATCTTGGCTTGAAAGAGCTGGCAGTTCTATCCGATGGTAGAGTGATTAACAATCCAAAGGTTTTGAAAAGGAAGTTAAAGAAGTTAGGCAGATTAAATCGTAAACTATCGAGAACACAAAAAGGGTCAAACAGGAGAAAGAATGTTATCAATTCTCTAGGGAGATTACATTACCGAATTGGGTGCCAACGCTCAGACCTTTTGCACAAACTTACCACATCTTTGTCAAAACAATTCTCATTAATTGTGATTGAGGATCTCAATGTCAAAGGAATGATGAAGAATAGAAAATTATCCAGAAGTATTGCTGATGTGGGTTGGGGAGAATTTAGACGGCAATTAGAATACAAATCAATGTGGCATGGCTCCACAATTATAATTGCAGATAGGTTCTATCCATCATCTAAGCTCTGCTCTAATTGTGGGTGGAAAGATAGTGAGTTACAGTTATCGGATCGGGTTTTTAAATGCCAGAGTTGTGGTCTTAATATAGACCGTGATCTGAATGCAGCATTGAATCTGCAAAAATATCCTGTTGATAATATGGAAGAATACCTCTATGATTTGTATCTGAGTACCCCAGATAATGATTTTTCAAACGTCGCGGTGAGTTACCACGAGACGCTAAACGCCCGAGTGAGATCGTGTAAGTCACCAGTACTGGTGCATCGGATCAATGATCCGGGAAGGGAAGTTGTGTAATGTCTAGCTTTGTTTAGATTTATTCAAGTTCTGAGTAACGGTTTCTTTACAGAATATGTCAAAGGTGTCAAAAAAATAATTTTTCAGCTAAGAAGTTATATTAGAACAGTTTAGAATTACTTAACAATTGATAATAGATAATAATATTCCATCAGCCGAAATTAATGGTGAAATAACTGACGCTAGTATAATTGATAGTTTGGTGGAAAAAGGGAATAAATTAAATATTGTTATTGCTGGAGCTGGATCAATTGGTACCGTGTTAGGAATATTATTATCTCAAGACGGTCATGAAGTGACCTTAATTAGAAAACGTGAACCATTTGGGAGTATTGCAGTAGAAATAGTGGGAGAAGAAAGTTTTACTCATACTATGGATATTATTAATTCAAAGGTAAAAAGAGAAGAAAATGATAAACTTACACCACATATAGTTTTTCTGGCATCTCAACGACAACAATTGATGACACAGTTGAATGATCTTCCAAATTCAATTAGTTTTACCAATGATCCCATTATTATCCCATTACAAAATGGTTTAGGGACTGCACAGATTGTTTGTGGTTGGATTAAAGATAATAATCTTGACCTACCATTGCTGCAAGCAATAATATGGTGGAGTGCTACCCTACATGAAGCAGATCTAGTTTTATACCACAGTAAAGCTGTAACAACCCTTGGAATACCAAAAAAAACAATGTGTCAATCTGCAACTCAGGAAGACTTGGATCTTATAACTACAATACTTTCATCAGTTCTTGAAACAAAAAATGTAGATATTGATCAAGAACCCTATGTCAAATTAATCCTAAATGTAATTAGTCCTGTCTTGGCTTTGGTTAAACAACCTTATCCGACTGGTGTAAATGATCTTAATATTCGTAAAATAATTCGATTATTATTTGATGAAGTTATTGAAATAGGTAAACAGGAAGGGTGGTACCAATCAGATACCAGATTAGAAGGTTTTTACGAGATATTAAAAGGGACTGAGAAGTTAGAACATTATTCAATGAGATTCTCTCTACCTAAACATAAAGTATCATCACAAATTTCTGCTGAGAAATATGGAGGAAAGGGGTCCAATGTTTCTGAATTATTGGGGTATTTCGTTTCTAAAGGTGCAAGTCTTTGTAGCAAACTTATGGATTTATTTCTAACTCTTGAACCAAATTATGACGCAATAACGAGTGAAGAATTAATTAAGTTGATGGAAATTTAATCGCGCATATTTCATTTATTTATTTATTCGATCTTTCGCTTTGTAATTATCGAAATCATGATAATAGAAATTATGGAGGTGAAATATTTCAGGGTTGGAAGGGTTAATGAATCTGATTCTGTACTTTGCAAATCAGGATCAATTTCCGTGGTTTCTGTAAATGATGACTGAGTTGTAAGTTCTGTCGTGGATGTTGGGCTTAAAATCTCACCAACTATAAAATCACCTTCTTCACCTGCAGCTCGATGTCCTGGAATTGAACAGTAATAATCGAATACAAGATCAGCATCTGGGGTAGTAACATTGAATTTATTGGTTTCTCCATGTCCAACTGGAATGTAAACTGTTTCTATCCCTGTGGGACCAGAGTTACCATCAATTGTAAAATCGTGCTCAATATCAGGGTCCTTATTTACTAACGTAATCTGAACACAACTCGCTTTTGGAACTTGAATGTTATTTAAATTAAATTTTAGCCCAGTGAGCGACTCTATTGTTAACATTACAGTAGGGTTAGAACATTGAACACCGGGAGTCGGTTGTGCATGTAAAACTGTTGAATTTAAACTTGTAAAACCGATTGCTAGAGTCAAGGTTAAGCAGATAACGATAGTTCGATGTTTCATACATATCAATATCTCATACCAGTTATTAGTATATCGAGAAATATTCGATATAATTCCAAGTAATACAATATTGTTTTCTACTAATTTTTTTATCGGTTATTGAATTTTTGAAGTAATAAACCATTATTAATTTTGAAGAATTTACAAATCTTATCTAAGTGAGAAAGTTCGCTATATTGTTGTTATCGATCATCCAATTATTCCTTGATAATGCTTATTAATACCTCATCCACTAATATTATGTGCGTCGTTATTTATTTCTAGTGATGATTCTAATCATTACCATGGTGAATCCCGTCACATCCTCAGATTCCAATTTCAATATGATTTTTGTAGGAGATTCAATAACAGAGGGCTCAATTGGTACAGGTTATATTAGTAAATTACCATTATATGGCAACCCATGGAATAGTAGTGAGGTGCACCTTGTTAATTCAGGTGTCAATGGGAGATCCATGCGATATTATTATCAATATCAAGAAGGTGTGAATAAATATATTTTGGATTTAGATCCAGATGTTGTATTTGTCTATCTTGGATTAAATGATTTGAACAATGGTGATGTGGACTCTTTCAAAACTCATTATGAATGGTTATTACAGTCAATTTTGGATAATTCAAAATCACGATTGCAGGAAATTTTTCTAATTCAGTTTTCGTGGGCAGGTAATATGCCAGCTAACGCATACATACAAGCACCTGAGTATAATTTGGTAATTGCTGAACTTGCCACAAAATACGATCTTAGAATTATTGATTTGTGGGAGATTACTGAAACCCATCACGAATACTTTGTCGATGGCGTACATCCTAATGATCTCGGTGCAAATGTGATCGCTTCAAAGCTTCACAACGAAACAAAAGATGAAATAAATCAGTATCTTTTAAATTTTCGAGTGAGTACAAACTCAGAATCTGTTTTAGGGAGATTCGTATTTCTAGTAAATTTAATTGTCATTGTATCTATTCTGAAGGTTGCTAAAAGAAGGATAAAATGGGTGAATCTGTAATATTTTTGAAAGAATTGTAAAAAAGTATCACGTTTTTCGAATTCGATCGATCAATTGATTGAAAATAAATCCTCTATCATCCTTAATAAAATTGGATTATCCCTAGCTTTTAATTTACTACGATCGATGATGATCTTGTATCAGTACTGAGGATATAATTTATGGGTTTTTCCATTTTAAAAAATTTAATTGATGGCAGAAAAAATTGGGCTGCAAGAAGTAGTCTTTGGCCTCTAACTTTTGGTATTATGTGCTGTGCTCTTGAAATGATGGCAGCAGGTACAGGTCGTTTCGATACAGAACGTTTTGGTATGATTTATCGACCCTCACCTAGACAGTCAGATGCTTTAGTTATTAACGGCCCTATAAGCCACAAAGTAGCTCCACGTCTTCGACTCCTCTGGGAGCAAATTCCTGAGCCCAAATGGGCTGTAGCGATGGGTGAATGTGCATCTACAGGAGGCAAATATTATCAATCCTACGCCATAATCGGTGGAGTTGACGAGATCATTCCCGTCGACGTCTATATACCTGGATGCCCCGTGAGACCCGAAGCATTGATATTTGGTATGACCAAGCTTCAAGAAAAAATTGATGCAGGAAATAAGTGGGTAAAACCAGAAGTTCCAGAATTCATAGAATATGATGATCAGATTCGAGGATTAATTGATGGTAAAAATGAACCTTGGGACAAAATGGCTGTTGAAGAAGTAGAGAATATTCCAGCTATGGGCGCATTAGCAAACATTCCATTAGAAGCACCAAAAGAACAATAGAAAATGATAAAAAAATTAACATTAATCATTTAGATTTCTATTTTTTATATTTTTCATTTGAAGATAACAAGAGCTGTTAGTCGAGATGAATTTTATCAATTATAGGGAATGATAGATTGTCGTGATAATTGGACTCCTTTAAAACTCCTAATTTTTTAAATGTATAATATGAAATAAGAGAGAGAATTGCTGCATAGTAATGAACAAGATAAACTGATTCAAAATCAGAAGTTGGATAAACTAAATATCCAGCAATTCCAGTGAATGTTTCAGAGTTATACACATTTACAATAATAGAATTTGTGTCAGTAATAAACATCATATTTGGATAGATACTAAGCTTAATGTTTCCAATCAAAAATCCAGTCATATTATATTGATTAATGGTTTTGGACTCTGATTTTGTCACAAATAATGTGTTGGTCTCATTTGATACTGCTACATTTGAAATTTGGTCAATTCCAAAAAATATTTCATTTGTAATAGTACCTTGACTATCAATAATCAGAATGGTACTTGCCGGTTCGCTAGATTTGGAACTTGTAAATTTTCCAACAGCTGTAACATATTTTGAATCAAAATAATACAATCCATTCGGGTTAAAGTATAAATCACCCAAATCAACTGGAATGCGTTTTAAGATATCCCCAACTGTTGACAGATGTAATATTTCAAATTCCTCTGAATTGTTCCGATATAGAGTAATTAATTCTATTGTTCCGTTATTAGAAGCTAATGAAAGTCCAGTAAACTCGCAATAATTCTGACAAGTATTGAGAATAATAGTATTTGTTGTGTTTTCCTCTAGATTTATCACTGATAGTGAATAGACTCTTGGCTTATCAATATCTATGTCACCGGAAATGTAAGAAAAATATGAAGTTCCATTTAATTCAAAAAAAGTAAATCCAGTAATATACAAGTTGTTAAGCCTTAATGGTTTTTTTGATGATTTGTTTGTATCAAAATCAACTTCAACAAATTCATGATCCCCTTGATCTATATTCATCATTTGATTATAGAGATAATAATTAGCTACTAGGAAAAATATGATCCCAATTGCAATTGAAACGTTCCTTCTAGTAGACAATTAAATAGTATTTGTCAGATAAACTACTTAAATTATTCACAGATTTAATTCCTTTTTGTGTGGATTAGCTGTAGAAATTTTCCTTACAGATACAAACGATTGGTTAAAAGACTCAACTGAATTTTTTCGCAATTAATCTAATCGTAAGCAGTGAAACAAGCACCAATGGTAGATTTTGCATGAAATCAAGAAAACCATCATCAGAGTCACTGTCAATTATACTTTCCGATGATGAAGTTTCATTTGTATTTGAATTTAGACTATTTGAGGTCTCTGGAGGATCATCTGATTCATATGATGCTACAAAATCATCAATAACTACAACAGCGTCATTAGTCCATAAATTGAATGTCAACATCATTGAAGTTGTGTTATCTGGTGATATAGGTCTTTGGATCACTCCAAAAAAATCATCAAAGGTAGTATTTTTGTTGATTATTAATTTAGACGGTTCTATTTCTTCTCTTACGGGTAATCCTGTATTATTAAACCATGTCCATTCGAAATAGAGCTCCGAATCCACAACAAATGTCCCTTTAAATACAACAGAGAACTCATAATTCGTATTTTGCTTGATACTGATGTTTTGCGAAATTGATATTAATTCGAATGAAGAAGCCTCCACGGTAATCCCTAAAGCGAAGTCCCCGCTATCAACATCTGTAGATTGATAAATTGAGGTTGTGTCAGAATTGTACTTCAATATCCAATCATCGGGTAACTCATCAGACCAATTTTCAAAGCTAGGATTGTTCGATATAGTAATTATGTACTGTTGGGCGTTGACTGAAACATTTAATGATAATAAAACCAGTAAACAAAAAAGACCGGCTCTTGCCATTATTGTATAGCGCATTTTGAATATTTAAAGTCTCACCAAATTCATTATTTTATGTTTCGCTTGAAAATCGAAATTACTAGAATAGTTCCAAATAGCCCCAGATAGTTAAGAAACTCTATATTTGATGTAGTTTCATTAAAAAGTAAATTTTCAAGTTCTTGGGAGGTTATTGTAAACATCGATGAAGATCCATATTCAATGTCAAATGATTGAATAGTACTGGTGTTTGTACTCCAATTATATTTTAAAACATGTAGATTATTGCTTATCGGATTTGTTAAACGATGGTCACCGGTCACAGTTGATACAAGAAAGTCAAAACCAGTTTTGGTTATTTTGTAATAACTTGGTCCACCGCACATTCCTCCCCCATCAGGTGAAGAGGTGATTGCAACATTCAAATCTGAACTTATGTAACTTAAATATTGAGGAAAAATGTTTGTTCCATTATTTACTATTATATTCTTTGATAAAGAGCCAATTAGTTGTATATTTTCAAAGCTTCTAATTCCATCTCTTATGTAGATCGAGTCTAATTTTTCATAAATTAAGCCATATATAGAGCTCCCATTATTAATATTATAAATTGTGACATCAAAGGAGAAGGATCGAGGGGTTTCAGCACCATTATAATGCAAGAAGGCTCCTGAAGTATTTTCACTATAAGTCATGCTTTGCATTTGAAATCCACCATAAATCTCGTCAACTTGAGTAAGATCATCGGGAATGTCTGTTAAAATTGAATTTGAGGATATTGAGAGTGCAAGAGTTGATGCATTTGTAGAATAATTTTCTTGAACATCGATTAGAATTATGTCTGTATTTGTGGAAGCATACATTCTACTTATATGGTAATAATTTGGAGAAGCAACTGAACATCCACCCACAAGGGTTATTGTCAATAATGATATTATTATTGCAGTCAAGGATAATCTTGATGACACACAGTATATTAGTTATAAACATATAAAATAGTTACCAATTATTGATTGCTGAATTTTTATTTATTTCAGCAAAACATTCTGAAACACATTGTTAATTTAAAATGCCGTTTTTCTCTAACTATATTATTTTTTTCAAATTTCATACTCGATATTTGTGCTTGATAAAGGTTCCATTCTGGAATTCTTCAAAGGCATGGATTATTTCCTCGCGAGTATTCATAACCATTGGTCCATGCCAAGCTACGGGTTCACGAATTGGTTTTCCACTCATTAATAAGAATCGACTTAATTCATTATTTGTTTCTATATTGATCTCATCACCTGGACCAAAGACAACCAAATTGTTTTCTGGAATTAGATTTTGTTTAGTTTTATCAAAATAAGCCGATCCTTCGACAGTATAAACTATTACTGTATCTTCAGCTTCAACGTGATAGTTGAACTTAGTTTCTTGATTTACAGTGACATCCATATAATTAGGATTGGAAACAACTTCCTGAACTGGTCCTTTTTTAGATTGGAATTCACCTGCAAGTATTCTTATTTTTGTGTCATTATCCACTTTTAATTCTGGGATTTCGTGATGTTTGACATCTTGGTACCTAGGTTGCATCATTTTGTTTGTTTTGGGTAGATTGACCCATAGCTGGAATCCTTGAATTAACCCATCCTTCTGCTGAGGCATCTCTTGATGTATTATACCACTACCAGCAGTCATCCATTGAATTTCTCCCGCTTTAATATCACCCTTATTACCGAGACTGTCCTCATGCCTCATTTTCCCATTTAACATGTAAGTTACAGTTTCAATTCCTCTATGGGGATGCCATGGAAATCCAGCACTGTAATCTTTAGGGTCATCAGAATGAAAATTATCCAACAGTAGGAACGGATCAAGATTAATACCTTGTAAATTCCCAAATGCTCTTCTCAAACGAACTCCTGCCCCATCAATAGCTGGGACACTTTCTGCAACATATTTAATTTCTCGACCAATTGATTCTTGCATTTTACTCTCCAAATCAAATTACTAATAATGTAAATTGACCAATTTAATTATAGTCTGCTTTTCTCTATTTTAATAATTCTGATAGGGATAGAATTTTTCAAATTAACTAATACTCGATTTATTATTGATTAATATGGAGAATAATCCCTTGTTCTATGATCAAACCATAATATAACCCTATCATTAGGTTGTAAAATGTAAGTTAATTTCGGTTCTATCATCTTTTGATTTTGAGGATCAACTAGATAGACAACTGAAATATTGCTTTCTTGGAGCTTTTTCACTGTATTGCCTATCAGATCATCCTTATCCTCGACTACGTGTTCGAACATGTGGCCATTAGTAAAAATATGAGAAGGCGGAATTTGATTATCTTGTGTAAAAGTTGAGATTATTGCATTGGCAATAATTAATTGTGGGGCAATTACTGCTTCAGCCCCAACTTTTACGAAAGCCTCTATGTCGAATTCATAAGGTACTAACTGTATATAATGTGTATTGCGATTTAAATCTCGTAAATTTACAGCAAGATACAATGAGTTGGTAATATCAGTAAAAGAACAAATAACCAAGTCATTTTCTTGAACTAGTTCAGTTAAAAGATCTCTAGCAAATTCAATTATCCATTGAACTAGGCTATATCGTTTATCCCTCAGATGAGCGACTGAGTCTCTATCTTCATACATGATTATAATTTCGTGATCCGGGGATAAACCAAGACGATTCAGTGTAGCATCGACATGCTCTCCATAACCAGCAAATATGATCCTCTCATGTGGTATTTTATCGATATCTCGTGTGACCCGATCAAAATCATCAAGGTAATCTAGATGGATTGCATATAACAAATGTTGTACATCCTCTGCAGGTCTAGAAAATTTAGTCGTGAGTGTTCCTGTCGTTAGATAAAATTCATTTAATTTTGAACTGAATTGGCCCAAAGGATAGGCATCACGCAAAAATATTTCTTCTTGTTGATGTCCATATACCTGAACCACGCCTACAGTAGCTTCCTGTAATATTAGATCTTTACTAGAGTGCAAAGGTTGTATTCCATAATGGAACAGATGAGATCTAATAATATTTGCAAGAAAATCAATTTGCGAGATTGGTTTGTCTACTCCTGCAAATTTGATAATATCATATGTAACAAGTGATCCAATTTCTGCATAGATTCGGATATCTTTGGAATATGATCTCGCAAGAATTGAAGTTTGAATGATATAATTGTCGTCACTCAATAATAAACATAGACCGGCTGCTTTTTCTAAAGAGAGGATTCTGAGTACTCCTGGTTTAGAGATATCTGATCTGATTACGGTGAAACCCGCAAGTTCAGCTAATTTAGATCTTTCTTCATCTAAATCAACAATTACTACGGTGTATCTCCTATCCCGAAAAATCTCAGCTACTCGCCGTCCCTTAGCCCCATACCCACCAATTATAATGTGATTTGAGAGATTTAATGGTTTAGTAGGTAAAGATGTCCTTGTTGTTAATTGAAATTTAATAATTCTATCCAACACTAATTGTGATCCAAGTCCGAGAGCAAGTAATGAGGCAATAATTAACACAATAACTATGAGTTTTGTGGCTTCGGTTTCAGGTTTAATGTCTCCGTATCCAACTGTACTCATAGTAACAACAACAAAATAAATACTATTTATCCAACTTTGACCTTCTAAGAATTTGAAAGCGATCGTTGAGCCTGCAATAATGGTAATAAATGTAGAAATCGCGATTTTTCGTATACCTTCTTGTGATATCTGCATTAATTCACCCTTGAGTTTTCTAACCCCTCATATTTATTAACGATTTCTAATATAACAAATTCCCATCCAAATCAAAAAAGCGATTCTTCCTTTTTTTCGCGGTAATAAAACGCCAGATAACTTTCTTTTTTGTCAAAAAATTTATTGATCTTCCACTGCCTTTAGTCCTACGAATTCGTGGTACTAAGTATTTTGCGACAGTATCTGGGGTTTCACATAGAATGTTAAAAATTTTTGAGGTTTCTGAATTGGCATGTGGAATAATTAGATCTGTCAAAACCATTCCAGGACTTAATGTATGGATACCAACATTCGAATCTGTCATTTCCTTGCGTAAGGTTTTGGTAAAATAGGGAATTGAATTTTTAGTCATCCCATATGTAGCCAATTTTGGACTTAAACGGCCATTGGAACCCAAACCTTCCATATTGAATATATGCCCAAATTTTTGTTTATTCATTATTTCAATGGCTACTTTGCATCCATAAATGGTCCCAATTGAGTTGGTAGCAACGATTTTTTCTATCTCGTCAGAATTTATTTCAGTCAACGGTTTATATGAACTATTAATTCCAGCATTGTTAATCCAAATATCAATAGATCCCCATTGCTCTATTGCATATTTTCCTAATTCCTCTAATTCTTGAAATTTTTTTACATCGCATTGTTTTGCAATTACTTGATTGGGATATGTTTCTGTTAGTTTTATCAAAGTTGTACTGACATTAGAGGATGTGCTTGATGAGACTAATACACTATCCCCTGATATCAAAAATTCTTTTGCAAGTGCAAGTCCTATTCCCTTTGTGCTCCCAGTTATAATGACGTGCATCACGATGTAAAGCTAGGATAGGATATTATCTATTATGTATAATCAGTAAACTAAAGCTTTGTTTTCAATAATCATTGATGTCAACTTTGACTTTTAAGTGTCCGAACACAAAATTATTCTGGAACATTAATATCTTTTCTCAAAGTTCCTAATATTGATCAACGTTAGTTAAAATATGTCTGAGTAAAAGAGTAATTTGAGGGTTAATAGTTGTCAAGAAAGAATGTACCCTTTTTGCTTTTCAATCTATTAATTCTCATTATTTTTAATTTTTAATTATATTGCATTATCAAATGATAGATATGTATGATTCTATAGTTTGTAGTCGAAAACTTTAGAATTCGACCATTCCGTCTTCTACGCTATCAGAAAGGCTCTTCATGAAGACTAATCCACCAACACCAAATATTAATAAAATTCCAAGTGCTAGTTCTAAAATTCCTGCTTGAAAGAAATCATCGTGTGGTAGAGCTGATCCATCATTAGGTCTTGCTACAATTTCGCCAGAATCATCTGTTGCTGCGTACATTAGATCAATAAATCCAAACGCAATTAAACGTGCGCCGAAGTATGCAATGGGTATTAGTAGAATTAAAAATAGTAATCCATTTTTAATTACGGATCCAATTGGTGCCATATATTTTTCTCCCTAAATATTACTTATAATTCTACAGAATATATTAATATAAATACCCATAGTTTTCGATTTATACTTATCTAATATTTCTCTGGTAGTACTGAAACGATCTAACAGATTAGCAAATTTCCTCTTTTTTAACTAGAATGAAAATCTCAGATTATTTTGTGTACTATCTACAATGGTATAATTTCGATATTACCCGCATTTTTGATTTTAGCCTCTACTTCTGACGCTTGTTCTGGGGTTGTTTTGATTGTGTATAGAGTTTTCTTAGTTCTCAATTTATACTTCACATGATCCCCTGCCCTTTTTGTGTATACAACGAGAGTTCGGGCTAATATTTTATCTGTGATTTCTTCTGATGTTAATTCATGAGGCATTGATTCTAATCATTATTTATTGTAAAAAAAGGTAATCGGTTAGGACCTTCAAAATTTGACAAACTTTAATGCTTCCCAACTATTTTCTGTTGCTTATATTCCATAATTGATCAACTCAACTCAAATAAGCCATAAGAATGTAATTAAATAGTAACGAAATGCAATATAGATGATGAGTTTACCAGTACCAAAATCATATTTAGAATTAGTCGAGAAAGATAAAAATCACAGATGCGAAGACATGAGACATTGTGTTAGAGTTGCTTCAGCAGCAAAGTTGCCATCTCGTTTTGGAACCTTCACTGCTATTGCATTCCATCAAAATGCAGATAACAAAGAACATGCAGCATTTGTGAAGGGAGAGGTTCTAAATAAAAGTAATGTTTTAGTACGAATGCATTCAGAATGTTTGACGGGAGATGCAATTGGAAGTTTAAGATGTGATTGTAGAGAACAGCTCGAAGCATCATTGATGAGAATTGAAGAATCAGGAGAAGGTATTGTTCTTTACTTGAGACAAGAGGGTCGAGGAATTGGTTTAACTAATAAGCTCAAAGCTTATCAATTACAAGATGAAGGGTTAAACACCGTAGAAGCGAATTTAGCTTTGGGATTTCCAGATGATCTTCGGGAATATCACTTGGCCAGTCATATGTTGAAAAGCCTAGGTGTAGAATCAGTTAGATTACTAACGAATAATCCTAATAAAGTCGAACAACTAACTAAAAATGGAATAAATGTTGTAGAGAGAGTCCCACATCGCTTTGAACCCAATATACATAATGAATTTTATCTTAAAACTAAAAAAGAGGTTTCTAAACACCTCTTGTAAAAACAATTGAAAAAATTATTATATTATTCGATAGATTTCTTCTATTCCAGATCCTAATTTCTTTACATATTGTAATTCAATTGTTTTCCTAGACTTTGTAGGGAATAGAGGAACCCCGTTTTCTAAAATAAGCTGATTACGATATAATCTTAGCTTTGAGATTAATCCTGATTCAATAAAATTATTGATAACAACAGAACCACCTTCAATCATGATGTCGCCATCTCTACCAATTTTATCACAAAAGGAATTTACAGCTAGTACGACTTGAGAAAGTTCAGTTGTTGGTATTTTTTGAACATCTTTAATTGAAGCTTTAGATTCTGTAACCCAAAGTGTAGGAATTGTATCTTGATCTTGGAACACTTTTGAATTGGGATCACAAATTCCTCCTCTATCAAGAACTACTCGTATTGGATGTCTAATCTTCGAAGTATCACTTAGATATTCAGATTTGGTTTGTAGTGATGGATTATCAACTTTGATGGTATTTGAACCCACAACAATTGCTGCAATTTCATTTCGGAATTTATGTACCACTTGCCAATCTTCTTTGGATGATATCTCTACTTGTTCCCCTTTCACACTAATTTTACCATCAAAGCTGATTGCAGCATTGATAAACCAAGAACGATTCTGCATTTTTATCTCCAAATCTTTACTATGTTTTTTTCTGTTCCATTGTTAATAATCCATTTCTTTAAATCTGCTACTTGAATATGATTTGGAATATGAAATTCAAGAAAATTGGTATTTCCTTTTGAAATACCCCAATTAACACCACAAAGTAATGCTCCTTCAATAGTGGCCATTGAGAGTAATCTCTCTGATTCAACATAATTTGTTAATGATTTAAATTCATCCCAAAGAGATAATCTACTAAACATTGCATTATCAGTCCCTATACCAAGTGTAAGATCAGATGCAACTAGGGCTTCAACAGGAGGGACCCCTGCATTTGTAAATTGGTTGGATCTCAAACATATAACCGCTCCTGTGTTGGATTTAGACATCATTGCAATATCCTCTGCATCAGCATGTGTTGCATGAATAATAGCATTTGGGTTTAACACATCTATAGACCATATAATGTCCGAGATTCCATATTTGGATATCCAACTTTCTCTCAGTTCCAAAGACTCAGATGCATGGATAAATAACTTCTGAGTTTTCCGATTTATTTTTTCTGATAATTTCCCCATAAATTCTTCGGAATAAGCTTTGACATCCATGATTCCAATATTTGGAAACATAGATAATTTATCAAGTTCATTTTGACTTGGTCTACCAAAAGCAAGATGATATTGGCTATTTTCCAGGGGGTAAGATGTTATACCATCAACCCCACCCTCTCTAAAATCACTCCAGCCAAGAGTTCCTAATTTTACTCCCTCTTCAAAAGATAATTGTAACGAATTTTGTAGTTGATCATTTGTCAATTCTTGCAAATGTCTGTGTTTTATTCCACCCCTACCTACAAGCTCTTGTAAATTTCTTGAAGCAACACCACGAAGCTCAATGTCTGCAGCATGAACATGAGCATTGAATAATCCAGGAAATAGGACTACATTATTATTTATTTCTCGATTGCGTTCCTCAATCTCAACTACATGATTTTTATCATCGAGATAGATTTGTACATTTTCCAATACATTTAGATTATGCCCTACAATGGCATATTTTGCAAGTATTGAAATCACACCCGTACAATAAACTTGAGATTTATTATATTGATCATTCACCTAGACAATAAATTAGTTCAATATTAATCAAATTCAAGCAGGTTCTGAATAAGTACGTCACTTCGAGTCTTCACAATTACTAGGTGTCTTTGCTTTTGGATAAACATTTGCTGATTATACTCTTAATCTCCATCGATCAGTATCATTTAATTTATATTGATTCAATTTCGCCATTGATTTGTAGTTCATATGGATGTTCGTAATCTCCCCGTTAGTAACGCAGAAGCAAACCCTGATATTTTAAAATTCATTATTACAGGTACAATTCCTGCATTTACGAATGCTCTAAGAAGAACTATAATGAGTTATGTTCCTACAATTGCCATTGATGAAGTCATCATGGTAGAGAACAATACAGCAATGTTTGATGAGTATATTGCTCATCGATTGGGCTTAATACCACTCAATAGTGATATTGATGACCTAAATGTTCAAGCTGATTGTGATGTATGTAATGGTGCTGGTTGTAACGCATGTACCGTCACACTAACTTTAACTCAAGAAACTGATCTTAGCACAACCATGATAATAAAATCATCCGATCTCATTCCAGATGATCATCGAGTGTATCCAATGGTTGATGAAGTACCTATTATGAAAATGGGACCTGATCAAAGATTAATCTTAGAAGCAGTTGCTAGGTTTGGAATCGGTAAGGAACATGCTAAATGGCAACCCACAGCTTCAATTGGGTTCCAGTATATGCCAACTCTTGAAATTAGGCCTGGAAGTAAATTCAACAAAAAAGTGGTAGAAGCTTGCCCACGTGACGTGCTTGATTATGATGAGAAAAGTCAATCTATCAATATTAAGGACCTATTATCATGCAACTTATGCATGGAATGTGTTGAAGTATCTGAAAAAGGGGCAATTGAAGTGAAGGGAGATCATACCCAAATTATCTTTTTGTTGGAATCTAATGGATCTTTACCAGTAGAAAATATTGTAACCAAATCTTCAGAGATTCTCGTAGAAATGACTGAGAGCTTTATTGAGGGATTCCAGCTAGGATTAGAACTTGCTGAGAATGAACCAACTTCCATGAAGAAAGTTGTTTCATTTGAAAGAATTCCAATTACAGGCAAAGAATACGAAGCATAATCTTTTAGAGTTTAAATCTGATCCAAACTATGATTTGGGTTAACCAAATAATGGAAATATTCGAACGCGCTACATCTTGAGATTTTAATAATGGAAAAATCATCTACAAGTATACCAATTCATTCTCAAGAAATGTTTTGGAGGAATAGCTATGGTAAAAAAAGATAGAGGTCCAAGTGATCCAAACGTAGCGAGTCTAATTGTGGAGTTAAGAAAGGCTTCCAAAAGCAATGAAGCTCCCATTTGGCGAAGCATATCGAAAAAGTTACAAAAACCAAGGAGAACCAGACCCCAAGTTAATGTTAGTCGTATTAACAGATATTCAGGAAACAACGAATTTGTGTTGATACCTGGTAAAGTCTTAGGATCTGGAGAACTGGATCATCCAGTCAACGTTGCAGCTCTCGCATTTAGTGAAGGGGCTATATCCAAAATATTAGCTGCTGAGGGAAGAATTCTTACGATTTCTGAACTAGTCGGTGAAAATCCAAAGGGCTCTGGAGTTAGAGTTCTAGGATAAGGAGTGGTAAAAATGAGTGAAGAAAATAAAACCTATATCGATGCGACAGGACTTGTACTTGGAAGATTGAGTTCATGGATTGCACAAAGGATTATGATGGGTGAAGATATAGTAGTTGTCAATGCCCAAGACATGATTGTCAGTGGAAAAAGAAAATATCTCATTGAGTCCTACCTTCAAAGGAGGAGTCGTGCAACACACACAAACCCAAAGAGGGGGCCATTCTTCCCAAGAATGCCAGATAGGATTCTGAGAAGGACCGTTCGAGGAATGTTACCTTGGAAAACAAGCTCTGGAAAATCTGCGTTCAGACGATTATCTGCTTATATTGAAATTCCCGATAATTTGACTGAACAAGAATTTCAGTCAGTTCCCGAAGCTAAAAGAACAATGTCCAACAGTTATATGACAGTTGGAGACCTTGCCAGATCAATCGGATGGCAGCACAATATCGAAAATTGAGTGAAGTTATATGGCAGATAAAGTATTTTTAACATCAGGAAAAAGAAGAACCGCAGTTGCTAGAGCAAGGTTCGTAAAATCAAAAAGTAATGCAGTTATAAGAATAAATGGGATACCCATTGAAAATATTGAACCTAAATTTGCTAGGATCAAAATGATGGAACCATTAATATTATTGAAAAATCATTACAAGGAAGATCTCAATGTCAAAATTAAAGTTCATGGTGGAGGAGTTGTCTCACGTGCAGAAGCAGTTCGTATAGCTCTTGCAAGAGGTTTGCTTAAGTATCTTGGGCTCAATGAAGTAAGACAGATCTTTGATGATTATGATAGAACCATGATTTCAGGTGATGTACGACGTACAGAATCAAAGAAATTTGGTGGTAAAGGTGCACGTGCACGCTATCAGAAATCATATCGTTAATCGATGAATTGTGATATCGAAATAGATGGATCAGTCGGGGGCGGCTCTGTACTCAGAGTTGCTGTTCCGTTGGCATTAGGATTACACAAATCAATTAAAATTTCTAACATCAGAGCAAATCGCAAAAAACCTGGACTTAGAAATCAACATTTAATAGGTTTAGAAGCACTTGCAGATATCACAGGTAGCGAATTGATTGGTGGTAAAATTGGGTCAACGACGATTCAGTTTATGCCAGCAGACACATCAATAACCAAAGACCATCTAAGTATTAATATATCGACTGCAGCTTCGGTTTCACTAATTTTACAAACTTTGTCAAATTACGCCTTTGTTTCTGGAAATGATATTGAATTAGATTTTACTGGTGGAGGCTCACATACTAATTGGAGTCCCAATATGGACTATGTCAATCATGTGACCAATCCAATTTTTCAAATATTTGGTCAAGAGATTGATATTAACCTGAATAAAACAGGCTTCTTTCCTAAAGGGGGTGCAAAAGGAAGAATCAAAATAAGAAATCATCTAGTTGATTCACCAATAAACATCACAAATGATCAAGTCAGTGATATCATTATATCATTAGTTGGATCATCATCCCTTCAGAAGGCAAATGTATTGGAAAGGCAATTAAATCTCATTTCAGATAAATTTGGAAAAGATTACAAAATCACAAATAATTTGAAATATACTGATTCATTAAATCCTGGAACTTCAGTTACGGTAATAATTAATCATTCATCAAATATTCCAAAGGGTATTTCAAAACTTGGTGAACGTGGTGTTTCATCAGAGAAAATTGCAACCCAATTATATTTGCAATGTGAAATTGAAATTGCCAGATTATCAGCTGTCGATGAATACATGGCAGATCAATTAATACTTCCCTTAGCTTTGAGCCCAATTGGTTCATCAATTACCATTCCAAGTGTAACTGATCATGTCCGAGTTAATCTGAATCTAGTTCATTTATTATTAGGTGATCGTATTAAGCTAGAAGAAACTTCTGAATGTATAAGGTTGACTCGTGTGTAGTTTTGTTCAGTTGATAAAAATATGTTGAAATTTCCAACTGATTAAATCCGATTACCATACATTAACGGAGAAGAATTTTATCAATATGCATTGATGACGGAAATGTGTCGGCATTAGAAATAATGAGGGCAATAGCATTCTTAATAGTTATTGCAATCACACTCTATATCGTTTTTGACTCTCTACGGCAATTATTCACTCAAATGAAAAGTGTGAATCCTGATCCTGAACGTACATCTGATTTTGGAGAGAGATTTAAATTAGTTCTTGTCAATGTTTTTGGTCAGAAGAAAATGTTAAGGAATCCAGCAGGGTATGGGCATCTGGTAATTTTTTATGGTTTTATATTTATCTCAATTGTATCGTTAGAGGTTTTCATTAGAGCATTTATACCATCTTTCAATTTGGGTTTTTTAGGTATTGGTTATGATTTTCTTCTATTTACTGAAGATCTATTGAGTATAGGTGTATTAATTGCCCTATCCATTGGGTTCATTAGACGATATGTTGAAAAACCAATTAGATTCAAAGAAAAATTTGAAACCGATAAACGATTGAATCAAGATGCCACAATCATTTTACTAGTTGTAGCGGTACATATTATTTTTGCAACAATTTTAGAAGCATTCGAAATTGTGCTGGGAGAGCATCCAAATCCTGAACCTGCATTTTTTGCTAACTGGTTATCTGAATCATTTAGTGGAGATAATTTGGAAGCTGCTCGTGAAGTTGTTTGGTGGTTACACGTTGCTTCTGTTTGGTTATTTCTAATATATATTTTTGGAACTCAAATCAAGGTTCCACAAAGATATGCAAGTAAACATTTCCATATTATTGCCGCAGCTGTAAACGTATTCTTTTCTAATACTAAACCAGCTGGAAGACTTGCACCTATTAATTTCGAAGATGAAGAACTTGAAACCTATGGAGTTTCAAAAATTGAGGAATTCAAATGGCCACAATTGTTGAATGCATACAGTTGTACAGGATGTGGACGATGTCAAGAATTATGTCCTGCCTTCTTAAACGATCAGCCTTTATCTCCTAAAGCGTTAATACTTAACATTAGAGAACAGGCATTAGCTCAAGCTACAATAAATCACTCAGGGAATAGTGAAGTAGAATTAGAAACATCATTGATAGGTGATGCTGTACCACTTGATATGCTGTGGGCTTGTACCACATGTGGAGCTTGTCAAGATGCATGTCCTGTTTTCATTGAACATGTGGATAAAATAATTGATTTGAGAAGATATCAAATTATGATGGAAAGTGAAATGCCAGCTGGAGTTGATAGAGTATTCAATGGAATTGAGACTAATTCCAATCCTTGGAACATCAGTAAATCAGACAGAGATCTTTGGGCTGATGGCTTAGAATTGAAAAGAATGAGCGATTATCCTGAAACTGAAACATTATTCTGGGTAGGGTGTGCTGGTTCTTTTGATGAAAGAGCAAAGAAGGTTTCAACATCACTGGTTAAGATCTTGAAAGCAGCAAATATAGATTTTGCAATATTAGGTAAAGAAGAAAAGTGTACAGGTGATCCGGCTAGACGAATAGGAAATGAATATCTTGCACAAGAATTAATGACTCAGAATGTGGAGCTGCTGAATTCTTACAAATTTAAAGAAGTGTTAACTTTCTGCCCACACTGTTTCAATAATCTTGCCAATGAATTACCCGATTTTGGAGGACATTACCGTGTCGTTCATGCTGTGGATTTTGTTTCCAAACTTCTTGATGATGGTAGAATTAAATTGGATACAGATAAACCGATGAACATGACGTACCATGATAGCTGTTATTTAGGGCGACATAATGAAATTTACAGCGCTCCAAGAAAAATAATGAATAAATTCCAAGGTGTCAATTTTGTTGAGATGGAAATGAATGAAGACAAAGGTCTTTGTTGCGGAGCCGGTGGGGGTAGAATGTTTTATGAAGCAGAAGGTGGCAGTGACATCAATAAAATGAGAATATCTCAAGCTGAGGAAACAGGTTCAGATTATATTGGAGTTTCATGTCCGTTCTGTACAATAATGTTGGAAGACGGTAAAAAGAATGTAGGTTCTGATCTTGAGATCATTGATTTGGTAGAAATTGTTGCCTCTCGATTAATATCCGAATAAAGAAATTATAATTCCTCATTATCGATTAATAGCATAATTATTCTACTAGTAATAAAATAGTAACAGCTGTTCATGACCTCTGCAGCACTCTCATCAGATATCAGTTTATATTAGCAGATGCAATATAATACAACATATTTATTAATGAAATAATTATTTTCTTTA
>JAAFKL010000070.1 GCA_021399405.1 Candidatus Heimdallarchaeota archaeon
TATGTACTTCCAGTACTAGTGGATTTTTTCAAAGAATTTAATGAGAATGTCACAGATAATTTTCTAATTACTCTGCAAATGAAAAGCTATATAATTACAAATTATTAGATGTGTGAATATATTCCTATGTGGTAATAAAACTCTTTAACTGATATTTCAAGACATGAGAAGCTGTAATTTAACTATAAAAATTGGTAATAATCTAATATTTTTCTCCATGAGGATATATGCCCCCATGGTTTCTAAAAGTAAATTGCATTATAAACCTCCACTGACAGGTGATTTATTATTTATTTAAATATTCAACTAATAAATTTAGGTAGATATTATCTAGTTGTTGCTTTGATTAATTTTAGGAATATCAATTTCAGTAACTCTGAATACAAAGGAATAGAAAATCGCTTGAAGATAGAGAAAATTCAAATTTTAGTATGTTTTTATTTTCTTATTGAATTATTGATATAATCAGAAGGTGATCTCCTATTTCCGAAGAGCATTCTTGGTAATGACCAGGTTGTACTTGATAACGAACTGTCTACAAAATGCTTATTTGAGGGCTTGTGTTCAATGGATATGTAACGGGTGTCTCATTGACTGTAAATCCTAGTTATAGGTTGAAACCCACCAATCCTCCTTGGTCTTCCTTGCACTGTCTTCCAGTCTCATTGTGTCAACCTAAAAAATAAATGTCATAATGTGTGTTAATTATAATCGTAATTTGATCAAAGCTAGTTATCAAAATTGATAACTATAAATAGTTCGATTAAGATAATATAGTCGTGCAGACAATAAAGTTGATTGACAAACTTGATAAAATGCCTATTTTTGGGGTTGAAGATGTTTGTCGCATCACTGGCAAAGATCGAAAATACGCCAAGCTGAAATTGTCTCGTATGCATAAAAAAAGACTGGTTAAAAGAATAATGAGGGATAAGTATACCCGAAAACGCAACCCTTTTGTAATAGCATCTCACCTCTATAGTCCTTCTTATATTTCTTTTTGGTCTGCATCGCAATTCTATGGGTTTACTGATCAATTACCTATTACAATAAAAGTGGTGACAGATAAAGCTAGAGGATCGATTGATTTCGATAATATTCGTATTGATTTTGTCAAATCCAAGAGTATTTTTGGCTTTCGTACGATCAGAATCGCAGAGGGGCGGATTTATATTGCAGATCCTGAGAAATTGTTGATCGATGCTGTTAGTAGACCCGATCTGATGGGAAATGAAGAGGAGGTTCTGAATGTCTATGAATCGGTGAGTCCTAACACTAAGAAACTGATCGAATATTTAAAACGCCAGTCGGTTATGTCTATTACTAAAAGAGTGGGAAGCTTAATAGAATCGACTCAGAAGATAGATATATCAAAATCATTTTTCTTCGATAGGAATTATATCAAAGGAATTACAGGATTACCCATCAGTGATAATATGTCGAAGAAATGGAGAATTAAAAGTGATCAGTGAAGAACGTCTCGAACAACATATGAAATTGAAAGGATTCAACCAATTCCAAGCAGAAATTGATTATCTCCAGGAGATAGTCCTTTATCAGATCATGACAACACATGGGGATGATTTTATCTTTAAGGGAGGGACTGCTTTGGCCAAATGCTATAAGATGCCTCGGTTTTCAATTGATCTCGACTTTGTAATCCATAGACCTAAAAAAAAAGTAGAACTAAATATTGACACTGTGCTAAAAGGACTTAACGAAGCTGGATACCCTAGTGAAGAGAATTGGAAAAGACGGGAACGTAGAATTGTAATCGAAGGAATAACCTATGATGGGAACCCCATCACCCTTAGAACTATTAGATTAGATATTAGTGATAAAGAAAAAATATCAAAAACACCACAGCTGCATCGCCTTGGTGAGCATATTGAGGAGATTTCGAATTTTGATTGCTACGTGCTTCATGAAGAGGAGATCATGGCAGAAAAATTTAGAACTATGTATGATAGAACAAAGCCTAAAGCAAGAGACCTCTATGACCTCTGGTATTTGAGAACTCAAGGCATCTTTACCTTTCTATCGCTGATTAATAAAAAAATGGAAGTCACTGAGTTCAAATTTGATCCTGAAAGTTTTGAAGCTGAATTAAATGATCGAGAAAGAATATGGGATAGTGAGATTGGGAGTTTAGTTAAAAAATACCCGACGTTTGAAACTGCAAAAGAAGTAGTAATGGATTTTGTATATTCTCTTGATTTATAGATTGGAGAACTAAATGTTCACATCCATTATGGAACTATTTCAAAAACTAATTTTCATTCCAGAACTTTATGAAAATCATTCAATAATCTCCCAAATAAGCATCTTCATGACCCCAATCACCCATTCTGGAAGAGATGATTAATACTAATCGAAATTCATTATCAGTAATTTAATCTCTTCAACTAAATCTAAATCATCCATATCCTTAGTGATAAAATCGATTTCTCTTAAAATTTTCTCCTTAAATGAAATTGAAAATTTTGTATGCTGATTAGCCAATTGATGAATTCATCTGAATTAATACTTTCTCATTTCCTTATTTTACCTACTTTATAAACCATTTTTACAATACTTTTCATCAAAAATATAAAAGGAGGTGAGAAAATGCAAAAATGCTCAGAATGTGGAGATATTGACCACCCATCTCCAGTGAGACCAATCCCAAGTCCATAAATAGATAATCACACAATCTGATTTATTTTAATAATTAAATCTTTTAATGAAATAATTTCAGATTCATCTTCAATGTCCTTCAAAATAAATTGTATACGTTCCACTAATTTCGCACGGAAATTATCTGGATTTTTAATGTATTTTATTCCTAACACGTAATGTTCCAATGATTTCTCATACTCAAAGAGCTGAACAAAGTTAATTGCTAAATTATGATGTACACTTCCTAAAAACCTTAGTGTCTCATCTTCAAATTTCTGAATTGATTTATCCTCTATTAGATTCAATGCCTCATTGAGTTTACTAATAGCAAATTTATACTCTCCTTTCTGTGTATTCAGATTTGAAAGATTCACTAGAATAGCTGATATTTTATTATTTTTCATTTTGTGATCAATCCCTAGCTGGTAGGCTTTTTTGTAGGATAGATAGGCCAGATCATAATTTTTTATCATATAGTAAGCAATACCCATCTCATTGTAGATTTCATATAATCTATCAAAATTACTTGATTCATCAACTACACTCTCTGCCTGTTGAAGGAATTCTAATACATTTCTCTTGTTTTCCTCTCCACTCAGTAATTGATACCCCATCCCAACTATATAGTAAAAATCGGATAGCAACTTTTTATCTGGAACCTGCGAAATCAAGAAATCATAATAGATATCTTGAATCATAAATTTAATGGATTTATTTATTTTATTTTCATTTTTCTTTATCTTATCAATGATTATTCTCATTTCTGACTCAATCTTTTCGATCTCAAACACAGAAATGTCTTCATTTCCCATCTATTACAAGACTTATCCCATTATTAAAAATTTATAGGAGATTCAATATCAAAATTCTAGAAAAATTGTGATATTACTTTCGGTTTGCCATAACATGCAGTAAAATCGACCTTATCTATTCATATAATCAAAAATTCAAAGCTTGAGGATCTTGTATGGCCATATTATTTCCTATGTTATTCTCTAAATCAAATCATTAGCCTTTCTAATGCTCGTCCTCATTGACCCACTTGGTAATACTCTCTCGTAGCACCTTGAAAGCCTCTTTAACGTTCA
>JAAFKL010000071.1 GCA_021399405.1 Candidatus Heimdallarchaeota archaeon
ACATCCATTTCAGTTATCGGGTTGGGTTTGATCAGGTTAATAATAGAGACCCCTGCAATTACAAGTACAATTACTGAAAAACCAATAATTCCATACATTCTGCTTTTGTTCATTATATTTATCGGCTGATGAATGAATTAATAAGCTTTTATCCCATCAATTGTCGCCTATACATCTCAATCTATATCTCAATATCTTCTGTGCTGTTCATATGCTCGAATACATTTAATAGTAATTTTATTGGGTTGCGAGTTCTAATGTTGGCTCGGATTGAGATCCGGTTAATCGAGTCTCAACATTATTCTTCAAGTTCCTTTATGAGAAATTCTACAGTATTGTACAGCTCATCATTTTCCCAGAGTAATCCATAGAAGATTTTCCTGAAATTTCCTTCTTGGTCAACAATGTAAATGGCAAAAATGTGAGAATAAACCACCTCATGCCCAGTATGTTCAGAATGATCATCTGTTGTATCTGTGGTATCAGTATTTGTGACCTCCGTCATATTTACCCATTCATAATAGAAATTCCATTCATCGGTTACTTTCTCGGTCTGGTTCTGATCTCCAAGCAACCATTGCCATCTGCTGGTATCCTCAGTGAAACGGTGGGCATACTCAGTAAGATCGGTCATGTTATCAAATTGAAAGTCAAAATCAATTGAAATAAATTTGATATTATCACCCATGCCATCCTCAATAAGGTGGTTCCAGACGGAACCCATTTTTGTTGCGAGTACACCGCAACCTGCAGTGCATTTCGTGTACAGAAAAGTTACTACCCGGACCTTTCCCTCATCACTTGAGAAAGTGTAGTCGGTACCATCGATGGATGGAAGGGTGAAATCTGTGGATGATCCTAATACATCCAGTTCTTTGATGGGGTTGGGATTGATCAAACTGATAATGGAGACTCCGGCAATTACCAATATTATGGTTGAAAAACCGATTATTCCATACATTCTACTTTTGTGCATCGTACATATATCAAAAAATGACAGAAATTATAAACTTTTATTCATTTAACCGAAATCGAAATTATTCAGATCTTCAAGTATATCAACAGTGCAATTAGTAGATACCAAATTATATTTTCTAAAATAATACTCAATTAATTGAATTCTTGGCTCCTTGCAGGTGAGATTGCTATGGAAAGAGAAGTTATATTTCTGACACACAAGGATAGATAAAGTATGGAATTCTTTTAAGTGTTTGAATACGAACTAAAGTGATGGATGACAGGACAGAGAAAGCTACGAATCTATTCGCACTTTTCATTATTTTAATTCTAGTCCTATTTTTTCTTATCCCAGATTATCTTGATCTGGGTAGAAACGATACTGAATTGACTCCAGAACCCCAATTTGACATTAATCCGGTATATTTTCTTGAAAAGCCAAATTTTGAACTTAGATTGAATATTTTAATAGGTTCAAGGCTATTTGAATCATTTGCCCTGTATACTAAACAGGCTTTGACACCTCTTGGTATAGATCTAAAATTATATGGGAAACCCTATGATTTACATATTGCGGATATTTTAGATGAGAGATGAGTAATGACCTCCTCTTCCTGGAACTTGAGAATGATAATTCTCTGAAATTAAATTATGATTATGAACCAAAAGCAATGAGCCCAGCTCCTAATAGTTATCTGAAATATCTTAAGAGCAGCACTATGGGACATTATCTTCACAATCTAGATAATGTGACTTGGCAGGAATGGCAAGAAACTGATGTGGGATTGAATACAGGTATTATCGATTCAGATATTATTAAAATGCAAATAGAACAGAATAACACGTTATTGGCAGAGAAATTGGGAGATTTCAACACTATCTTTTATGAGAAACTGCTATATTCCATCCCCTTGGTCAGTCCTAAAAAAGATATAGCCATTTGGGATGGATATGAGAACTATGATGTGAATGAGGGGCTAATCAGATCACTGATGCTGGGATCATACTGGAGTAATAATCCCTCGAGAACGGGCAACCAGACGCATCTGAATATTCCATTCAGATCATCCTTGAATGGTGAGTATCTCAATTTGACCAGTAATTTCGATGATAGCAATATATTCATCTCTGACCTGGTTCATGATTCATTATTGTACTATGACAAAAATTCCGATCCACACCCAGCCATTGCTTATAATTACCACTCTAGGGAGGTGAATTATGACCATGATAAAGATATAGGAACCCCTCCCATCCCAGTACAGGAGTATACATATTACCTAGGTAATGAATCTTTTTGGTCTCCAGTAAATTTTGAAGGTATCAACTATGACAAGAAGAAAGTGAATGCAAATGATTTCGCACTAGCACTGGATTTTATTACTCATCCTCTGACAAATTATAATTCCAAATATAAGTACAGTTCGATTCTAGATTATGGGGTAATTACCTCGGTATTTGAAAATGATACCTTGATTATCCGTATTAACAAGAATTTTCATTCCCTCAATGATGAGTTCAATCTGGGAAATATAAAACCGTTACCGTATCATCTGCTAGGAGAAGATTTGACTCTTTTTGATGGAAATATCATCAATATTGATAATCCGGGATTCAATCCACAAGATACCCTCGAATGGAACATGTGGAATTCGCTAGATAACCACCGTACCACGGGTCAGTTTGAACTAGTATCACATGATGATGAGAGCTATGACTTCAAAGTAAGAGAAGACTACTGGTACCCCAGCGAGAATAAGAGCTCAATATATTTTCCCTCTGTCCTGGTGGAAGAAATTTTGAACAATAATAAGTTCAACATATCAGTTTTCGCACCTCATCTTAGCAATAACAATAATGAATATTATTGGGTAGATCCCATACATAAGATTCAAACAATCTCTCTAGTTTTAATTGATAATACCCACGTGGCGTTACAGCACTTCGAATCAGGGAAGATTGATATTTTTAATCCATACAGGTTAGGTCAAATTAATGTTGAAAAATTTAAAACCTCAGAAAATCATGAATATTACCAGTTCGCAGGGGATAGAAATCCAATATTACTGAATTTTGATCTTACCAATCCACATCTAAAAAAATTCGCAGTTCGTAAGGCAATTGCGCATGTACTTGATAAAGAGAAGTTTATTAATATTTATGATGGTTTTGCAGCAAATCAAGAATCGGTGATTTCCATAGACTACCCCCAATATCACTCAACATATACCATTTCATATGATTATATTACATCGAGAGACCTGATGAGAGCAGAGGGTTACCAGGCAATTGATACCAATGATTATGTAGCTTATGCAGATATACCTCTAGTCACCGACGTAATAGACACCGATAGTTTTGATAATTCAGAAAATCAAAGTTTGGTGGACAATGTGTTCAAGTACAGATCTATTATCTCTGGAGTACTGGTGATACTACTAGTGGTGGTATTAAGAAAGAGGTTTCTCAATAATTAGGGACAACTAGGCTCTACAATAATTTAAATTCCCCACTCTAGGCTTTTAAGTGTCTGTAACACTGGATTACTGTGGGAATTAATACTGATAAGGCCTCGAATTTCTTGGGGATATTTTTGGTGCTAGTTTTATTGGTAATGTATATCCCTGATTATATTCAGATCCCAGGGTCTCAGCTTGTTGATGATGAACCTCTCTGGTTGGGGGATGATGTACTAGATGTTACCCCAAGTTATGGTGGGTCCAATTATGTAACAACTAATTTTGAATTGTCTTTCTTCCTTCCATCAGGTAGTAGGAGAGATGAATCATATGGTTTGTACATTAAGCAGGCACTTGCCCCACTTGGTATAGAAGTGAAAATATTCGCAAAACCATGGGGACAGTTTGTAGGAGATCTATTACGTGGAGTCTCAACTGGTAAAACTTTCGATATGGCAACAGTTGGTTTCTCCGGTGGTGGCTTAACACCTGATGTAGCATGGCTTTACAGCTCTGAGGGTTATTGGGGTGGCAACATCATGCAATTGGCAGATCCTTCTTTCCAGGCTTTCCAATTGCAAGACACTGGATTGAATCAGACTAAGGATATTGATCCGTTAATCAAGGCAATCGATTATGAACTGAACCCCATCGCAAGATATGAACTGATGGAGGAATTCAATGATATGTACTTCACAAAGTTACTCTGGAATATGCCACTTGTTGCTGAATCACATAAATTTGCCATGTGGAAGGGATTTGGAGGTCCCATCAATGAAGCATGGGATACCGGAGAGGGGGTAATTCGCTCCAGTTTCCTAGGAGCCGGTTGGAATGATGCAGACACTCCTTCGCAGCGAGTATCTAACTCATCCACAATTAAATGGGCAACTAATGATCAGAGTAAATTCAATCTAGATCCATTCCAGGTTCAAGATTACGCGCAGGGCACCCAGACAGATTGGTCCTATGTTGGTGGATTATTATCCTTTGACAAGATATTTACACCCCATCCAAATGTTGCTTGGAACTGGTTCTCAGGGGACTTTGGAGATACCTGGGATGATGATGACAATGCATCCACAACAGAGGTACCCCTGACACAGTATACTTACTTGCTAAGAGATGATGTTTACTGGCATGAAACATTAGATTTTGAAGGAAATGTTGTAGCAGCGGAGAGGGTTGATGGTCTTGATTACAATCTTACTCTTACCATGTATGACATGTCAAGACAGACCAATGTTCTTGATGTGAATGGAATTGATAAATGGAAGGTACTAGCTGATTGGAATATCTCAACCACAATCTTTCCTAATGACACCATCTCCATATGGGTACCCAATTCTCTAAGGACACTCAATGATGTATTCAAATTCGGCAATTTGAATCCTCTTCCAGCTCATTTGCTTGGAGGTGACTTGACCTACTTAAATTCAAGTATTGATTATGAGGACTACAATATGAGCTCGCCCCTTATACCTGGAATGTCTTTCAATCCCTGGGACACCTATCAATGGAATTCATTTGAATCCTTTGAAGGGAACACTGCTATCGGTCCTTACCAGATGGTGGATTATGAATTCAATGAATATCATTCATTTGCAGCAAGATCTGATTACTGGTATCCCAATGAATGGGATGTCGCAAGTTTTCACACACCCAATGCGGGGGATCCAGAGCTTGTTGCTCTTGAAAACAATTTTGGTGTAGATCTTGGTCAATGGGGAGGATCAAATACGTTTCCACAGGATCCATACTATCATGCTTGGGCAGAGATTGCCGGTAACAAGGAAAAACCTAGCAATCAAAATATTGAATACATCGAATATGTTGTTATTGACGACCATAATAAGGAGTTGATCAAATTTGAGGCTGGTGATCTGGACATATTCCAATCAACTCAACTTGGTGCATCAACAGTGGCCTCACACAATAGTAATCCGGATCTAGTGATCAAACAATCAAACCCCAACGAGAGTGCAAGATTACTCATCTTCAACTTATTACATGATCAACTTAGAAAATTAAATGTCCGTCTAGCGATCGCACACGTACTTGACCGCGATAAACTGGTAAATATTCATGATGGGTTTGGCATACCATGGTGGAGTGTTGCTAATCCCAGTAAAATATCAAATAATATCGATTGGGACACCATTCAACACCCGTTAGAATATGATTATGCAAAAGCAAGAGATCTGATGAGATTGGAAGGATACAACGCAGCTGATACTAATGATTTCATTCCAACTGCAGATATACCTGATATTAATGATATTGTGGATGTGTCAACCACCTTGGAAGACATGCAGGGTTTTGAAAACAATTTACAATTTAAGGATTATTTTGGAATTGGGATAGGTTTTGTTTTGATTGCAATAATAGTGAGAAAAGGATTAAATAGGTATTCCTAGCCATATCTGAAAGATTATTTTTAATTCCCAGATGGGATCTTAAGAAAGAATAATTCCCGTAGATACATTAGCAGACCTAATTATAGACTTAGATTTCCATTCTTGCAAATAAATAAATAATCTGCTTTAATCTTTTAAGTGTCTGAAGTACTGAATTACTGTGGGAAATCGATCAGACAATGCTACCAACGTAATGGGGATTATTCTTGTAGTTGTGCTACTCATACTGTATGTACCGGATTATATCAACATATCAGATATTAATCAACCACCACCCATATTTTTTGAGACTCCTAGTGGCACCGGAACCACATATACATGTGATGCAGGAACTTCTTATGGTATGGCAAATTCAAATATTGCACTGGCACAGACTACTTTTGTAACCACTAATTTTGAGCTATCATTCCTCATCCGCTCAGGTTCTAGAATAGATGAATCTTATGCATTATACATTAAACAAGCACTTGCACCACTTAGTATAGATGTGAAGATATGGGCAAAGCCATGGGGACAGTTTGTAGGGGATCTAAAAAATTCAACCTTAAATGGGAAACCATTTGATCTGACCACGACTGGCTTCAATAATAGAGGTAAAATACCTGAACTTTCATGGCTTTACCATTCTGATGGATATTGGGGGGACAGGCTCATGCATTTCGATGATCCTGCCTTCCAGGCCTGGCAACTAGCTGAAATTGGCTTAAATCAGACTAGTGATATCTATCCCCTGGTAAAATCCATCGATTATGAGCTTAATCTAACAAGGCGATATGAAATGTTGGAAGAGTTCAATGAATTGTATTTTACCCGATTACTGTGGAACATGCCTCTTGTTGCACAAAGCACTAAAATGTCAATGTGGAAGGGATTTGGGGGGGTGAACAATGAATTATGGGGTCCACAAGAGGGGATAATTTCCTCCTCTTTCCTAGGTGCCAAATGGGATCCTGCGCATACTGCCTCCCAAAGAGTGGCAAACTCATCAACTATCAGATGGGCAGTTGGTGATCAGAGACAATTTAATCTTGATCCCTTCCAGAGTTTTGATGACCAGCAGGATTCACAGACAGATTGGTCCTATCGGGGTCAACTACTATCATTTGACAAGAATTACTCACCTCACCCAAATGTGGCATGGAATTGGTTTTCTGGTGACTTTGGGGATACCTGGGATAATGATAACAATGCATTCACCCCCGATGTAGCCTTAACACAGTATACCTTCTTGTTGAGAGATGATGTCTATTGGCATGAGACACAAGATTTTGAGGGTAATGTTATTCCTGCCCAAAGAGTTGATGGTCTAGATTACAATCTATCCCTCACTTTGTATGATATGGCTAGGCAGAACAATAATTTCGAGATCGAGGATGAAAATCATTGGAATACAATTGCAGATTGGAGTATTTCCTCGACAGTCTTCCCCCATGACACTGTTACAATCAGGGTACCCAATTATCTCCGCACACCTAACGATAGTTTCAAATTCGGCAATTTGAACCCATTACCAGAGCATCTACTCGGTGGTGATTTGATTTTCTACAATTCAACTTCAGAGTTGAATGAAACCGCTCCACTGACTCCAGGTATGCCATTTGATCCATGGGATACCTACCAGTGGAATTCATTTGAATCCTTTGAGGGTAATACTGCTATCGGTCCTTACCAGATGGTAGATTATGATTTCAACATCTTTCATTCCTTTGCTGCAAGATCTGATTACTGGTATCCCAACGAATGGGATATTTCAGCCTACCATACCACTAATATTGCTGATCCAGATCTTCTTGCACTCGAAACAATCTATAATGTAGATCTAGAGTTATGGGGAGGATCAAACTCACTTTCACAGGATGCCTACTATCACTCCTGGAATGGGACTAATCCGGATTTTCATGATAAACCAACTGCTCTAACCATTGAATTCATCGAATACGTCGTCATTGATGACCACAACTGGGAATTGATCAAATTTGAGGCAGGTGATCTGGATATTTACAGATCAACCACACTTGGTGCATCAACAGTAGCAGCACACACCGAAAACCCAGATCTAGCTATCAAAGATGCATTCCCCTCAGAAAGTGCAAGCATGCTCTTCTTCAATCTATTAAATGATCATTTGAAGAAGATCAATGTCCGTCTTGCAATCGCCCATGTAATTGACCGAGAGAAACTGGTAAATATTCATGATGGATTTGGCAGAGCGTGGTGGAGTGTAGCTGATCCAGCAACAATTTCCAGTGATATTGATTGGGACCCCATCCAACACCCATTAGATTATGATTATCCTTGTGCAAGATATCTGATGAAATTGGAAGGGTACAGGGCAGCAGATTCTAATGATTTTATTCCAACAGCGGATATTCCTGATGTAACATACATCACGGTTCAAACTACAGCCTCGGATGTGATAGAATGGTCAAACAATTTTCTGAAATACCGAGATTACTTTGGAATTAGTACAGTAATTGCATTGGTCGCAGTCATAATAAGAAAGGGGATAATAAAATATAACTAGTCAAATCTGGAACCCATCTCCTCCAGCTGTCTCGATAATTAGGAGAATTATTTTTCAGTGGGAAACTTATTAGCTCATTCAAATTATGTTACAGACCTTGAAAGTCTTTCTTGCGAATGAATAAATAACCCACTCTAAATATTTAAGTGTCTGAACCTCTTAACTCTTGTGGGAATCATTTCTGAAAACAATTCGAAAAAAATGATAGTATTTATGATATTGATTCTACTGATCATGTATGTGCCAGATTATAAGAATATTACAGAAAATAATGCCCTAACATATCCGGCAATATATGAATTACCAATGCAAGTTAATCCTCATGGAGGCTTAAGCCTAAGTCAAACCAACTTTGTTCATACCAATTTTGAGTTAGCTTTCTTCCTCACATCTGGTAATAGAAGAGATGAATCATATGGATTATACATAAAACAAGCACTCGCTCCTCTGGGAATTGATGTAAATATCTTTGCCAAACCGTTGGGTCAGTTCGTAGGTGATCTCGTTCATCTTACCTCAACAGGAAAAACTTGGGATTTATCAACATTTGGATTTATTAGTGATAAGCCGACTCCTGATTTATCATGGGTTTATCACTCTGAGGGATTTGGGGGTAGCAAAATTATGCAACTGGGTGATCCGAATTTTCAAGCTTGGCAACTATTAGAGACAGGATTAAATCAGACTACAGATATTGATCCGCTGATTAAAGCAATTGATTCTGAACTTGATCTCACCAGAAGATATGAATTATTGGAAGAATTCAATGATATGTACTTCACGAAATTAGTGTGGAACATACCTCTTGTTGTACCATCTACAAGAACAGCCATGTGGAAAGGATTCGGTGGTCCTAATAATGAGCTTTGGGATATAAGAGAAGGTGTGGTTGGTTCCAGCTGGCTAGGTGCCAAATGGGATACTGCAAACATACCTGCTCAAAGAGTAGCCAACACATCAACTTACAGAGTCTCCACTGGAGACCAGCGTAAGTTCAATATGGATCCCTTTCAAGTAATTGATAGTGCACAGGCAACCCAGACACTCTGGTCTAATACTGGAAATCTCCTAATGCAAGATGGAACAGGTTTGGTCCATCCAAATGTGGCATGGAACTGGTTCACCTATGATGGGGGTCTTTGGGATTATGATAACGATCCGTCAACTGATGGTATTCCCACAACAAACTACACCTATCTACTTAGAAACGATGTTTATTGGCATGAGACAACTCTAATGAACGGTACGGTTGCACCTGCACATGCAGTTGATGGTCTGGATTACAATCTTACACTAACCATGTATGACTGGATGAAAAATACAAATTTATTTGATACTCAAGATTTAAAACCCTGGGATCCTATCGTAAATTGGAAAATCACAAGCACTCTCTTCCCATATGATACAATCACAATACGTATACCCAATGAGTATAGAAAACCTGATGATGTCACAATTTATAATGATTTGTTAAAACCACAGCCAGCACACATTCTTGGTGGTAACTTGACATGGTTAAACGCAAGTGATGTCACACCATTCAATGTCACCTTACCTTTAGAAGTTGGGATGCCATTTAGTGCTTGGGATACCTATGAATGGAATCACTTCGAATCATTTGAAGGGAATACAGCAGTTGGTCCATACCAAATGGTTGATTATGAGTACAATGTATTTCACTCATTTAAATCAAGAGATGATTACTGGTTCCCAAATGAATGGGATATTGAAATTTTCTACAATGGAACTGATGCAGAGCTCACTGCACTTGAAGCAGCTTACAATGTTGACCTTAGTATGTGGGCAAATGGATCATTCCCACAGAAGGCTTATTACCATGCATATGGTGATCCCATCAATGAGGTAAAAGATAAAGTTCATAATCTCAATTACATTGAGTATGTTGTAATTGATGATCCAAATGCCGAGTTGACCAAATTTGAGTCAGGTGAACTTGATACATTCGATTCTACCTCTATTGATGCAACCACTGTTGTATCCCATGAGAGAAATCCTAACCTGATCTTAAAGGAAGCAATTGCCGATGCAAGTATTAGATTACTCTTCTTCAACCTCCTTCATGAGGATTTGAAGAAAATCAATGTACGTCTGGCAATCACTCATGCTCTTGATCGTGAAATGCTGATAAATATCCATGATGGATTTGCCAGACCTTGGTGGAGTGTTGCTGATGCCAATAAGCAATCAGGTGGTATCGATTGGGGGAGCATCCAACATCCACTGGAATATGATTATGCAAGAGCTAGGGATCTGATGAGATTGGAGGGATACAAAGCTGCAGATACAAATAATATTATTCCAACTAGACAACTACCAGTTTATAAAGATATAATTGATGTATTTACATTACCTTTGGTATCAACAGAACTTGCATTCGTAAACATTAGGGATTTCTTTGGGGTATTTATTGGATTCTTACTTATAGTTACTATACTAAGAAAGAGAACAAAAATAACCTAGTCAAATCTGAAACCCATTTCCTCCATCTCTCCCCTTAGGTGGGGTCGTCGTATCTGACTGAATCCCTTGGCAACTACGCCTGACCAGGCAGCATCAGGAGTCTCTCTTCCCTCAGATCTGTAGAATTCAGCCAATTCCTCATCATAACCTGTGATTTTATCTTTAATCTGGGAAGTATCATATTTCTCGTAATGAATATTCACATTATCCTGTAGCCTGGGTTTCTGCTGGCTAATCTTTTCAGGCCATCCTATGCAGAGACCATAGATCAGCATCACACCACTGGGAAAATTCAGTAGTTCTGCTACTTTCTTGGGGTGATTTCTCATACCACCAATCATGACAGTACCCAATCCATATGATTCTGCTGCTGAACACACAGACATCCCAGCAAGAGCAGCGTCAATGGTGGCCACCAGGGTATTCTCAAGGTTCTTGCCCAGTGTTTTGTCATGCATCTCACATGCAACCTCCAGTCTTGAGATATCAGCACAGATGGCAACAAACACCTGGCAGGTCTCCACATGTTTCTGGTTGCCAGCATATTCTGCCAGCTGCTTCTTTATCTCCTGATCTCTCACCACCACAAAGCTGTAAGCCTGCATATTGGAGGAAGTGGGTGATCGCCTTGCAGAGAGCAATATACTTGAGAGTAAATCATCTGAAATAGGTTCTGCAGTGTAGTCTCTGATACTCACGTGTTTGTTGAGGGTGTCTATTACTGACATGGAATTGTAATTTTCAACATTCATTTTGCAAATCAATTTTATTGTCACATTATTTGAGATCATCTCTGCTGATACATGAAAATAAGATTTGAAGTGAAATATCTGATCAAAATTCTACTGATTAATTTATGAGTGAAAAATATCGATAATTCAAATGTCAGTGATTCTGGTAAAGATATGGAACCTATCTCATTATATTAAAAATAGTACCAAAAATTCAATAATCAAATTTTATTGTATTGATTATTTTTATTTCTTTGATATATTCGTCAGTTGTCAATAATATGGCTTTATATTGTAATCCCAAGGCGACAACTACACTATCAATATATGATAATTTGTGATGTTTGACCTTCAGTTCACCGATTTTAAAAATATTTTCTCTTGAGAGGGTGATTCCTTCCAAGGCTGAATTCATCAGAGTTATTACCTGTACTTGTGCAGCTTTTTTTCCATATTTCTGTATAGCTTTGTAATAATGCTCCCCAAGAATGCT
>JAAFKL010000072.1 GCA_021399405.1 Candidatus Heimdallarchaeota archaeon
ACTTTGTGAAGCTCATTTAATACCTTCATATTTGCCAGTGGGGACTCAAAAGACGAGTTGAAATATAATACTCTTCTATTCCAACCACCATTTTTCTTATACTTCATCATCTGTAATGCAAGTGATTGACAAAGTTTGGTCTTACCAATTCCAGGCTCACCTACAAGTTCAATAATCGATCCACTTCGGATGCCCACACCGTCAATTGATGAGGTAAAATATCCAGCCCCCAATTCTTCATTTAACTTATCGATATTGGTTTCCAAGTATTCAAATTCCTGTTTCAACTCAGATACAGGTTTCAGATTACTACCCCTTAGCATGATCAGATGCTTGAATAATGTTTTTGCTGTGCTTTCTGATATGCCCTCAATACACTCTATTTCATCTCTGTTCATCATTAGTAATTGTCGAGCAAGATGAAAATCAGCTCTTTTTAGACCTTGAAGGGCGCGTTCCCTTGCGCTTGGCATCTTGAATGGAACTTCTGCGATGAATTCCTCTATATTCATGTTGAGTAATGTAATTACACTCATAGAATAATTATATGTGATGAATATTATTTAAGTAACCAAGGGTATCGAAAATTTGTCGGTCCGGTTTTTAATTTCGGCTAATATTGATATTACTCAATTTAAAGCATAGATTGAACAAGAGGGAAATTTTCAGTTAAAGAATATCCTAGGATTACTTTCTTTATAATATATATTGTAGTTAGTATGATTGAGGTAGGTAAACAATGTATAAGACAATTCACGGCCGATTGATCTTTCGAAATCGGTCTACAACTAATCAAGTAATGAAGAACACAATTCAACTTTAGTTGTTTATATAGATTTCAATACCAAATATATGTGATGCAACACAAGAAAGAAGATTTCAACTGGGACCTGACTATATATCACTCGGGCAGGAAAGCTAATATTAATAGGCTCTACAAACAAGCCATCACTTTTGATAATCTCATACAATTATTCCATGAATTGAGAGAGAATAAAGTCAGATTCATGACCGATTTGGGCCAAGATAAAATAAATGAAATGAGTAGAGGAGACGTTTTATTCTCCCCAGAAACTGTTGGTAAAGATCAACCAACTTTCACCACCAAAGCCGAGTATCTCATGGCCCTATTGTCTGCCCAAGTTGATGTTCTCTGTGCACACATGTGGTATCTTTATCCCTTTAAAATGTACAATTATTTCAGAAGAAATGGGAAGAGAGATGCGATCACAGCAGTCATCTATATTCTATTCTCTTTGGATACTAACATTTTTGCTGAGGAATTTGTGAATCGGGAGAGTTCCAAGAAGATTAAGAGGAAGGCAAGATTAGAAAATATGCCACAATATGCTGCGAACAGGAAAAAGTATAATTTTATCATGGAATTACTGGGGAGTAAATATCCAACATATGAAGCTATCATGGGAAAAAATACAGACAGAATCCAAGAGGTAAAGGATAGAATAACCTTAGTCACTGTAAATTCAATCAATTGCAATGTTTCGGAATATGATATGAAATATAAACTACAAGAGGAATCCAATTTCAACTGGTACTATGCGCTTGTACTCCATGCGGATCTATGGCAGATGGACGGATATGATATGGATGATCCTACTTTCTTCCTGATGTTCCCAATGATAAGTAGCCTGAATTCAGAGACATTGCAGAGTAAGCAAAAACATCTATTGTCATTTGGGGCTGAACACAATCTATTGAAGCATGAATTCGAATTCTTGTGTGATAATGAGGAATCTGACAAGGATAATTTTGACTTGTTTCAAGAAAATACCGACTTATTGAGTTCAGTTCTTAAAAGCCACATAGGAATAGAAATGACGAGTGAATTACAAATTAAAAAAGCAACAGAAGCAGCCATTTCAGAATTGGATGACATCGATCCGAGTTTAGATTGGAAAACTCATCCCTTTCTCCAATCATATGTAACAAATCGTTTATCCAAGCTTGAGGCCATAAGGGAAATCAGATCCAATCCTGAAGATTATAATGTGATGATGATGACAATGCTGTGTGATAATCTGTTAATATTGCAGGCAAATTGTATTGTAGTAACTCAATCTGATGACCCTGATGTATTCATCCTCAATGATAATCAGATCTGGTGGAACGATTTTAGCAAATATATCAAGATGGACAATCCCGCTAGACAAAAAGATATTGATGAATTTCTAAGCGAAAATAATTGGCAGGATCTTTATCACAATAACCTACTCACGAAAGAAGAGGAGGAACAAATCATCAGACAAATTGGTGATGTGTTTGGAGATTTCATCCATGAAACAGCAGATTTACTACAATTGCGGGGCGAGTCGCTGGAAGTGTTACTACCAACAGAGATGCTTACAGATGAAGAATTAGGCAGATTAGCCAGGTTGTTAAACCACGATGAAGAATTGAATATGCTACATACAAATAAATCCCAAATGGATGAGGATTGGCGAATGGCCTTTGGTAATCGGCTGGTGAAATATCTTAAAACTTCGATTGAAAGTACTGGGTACTCAATAAGTGAAATGGATAAAGAAGGAATATTTGAGTACCTTACGGGAACAATGAGTTCGAAATAGTGATCATTTGGAATGAATGACGGATCAATATTTGAATAATCGACTGATAATTCGATTGATAAATCTAAAATCAAATACAATGAAAATCGTCGGTCCGGAAATGGTTGATATTTATTAATAATTAACCTTCAAGTTCTGATTTCGCACCGACAATAAATTTGGAAAAATATCTTAGATTACTGATCAATCTATAAATTACTAAATTTTTCTCAAGTACTCCTATTTGTTTAAATAATTAGAAGTGACGAAAACTGATGATGACCGGCAAACAAACAATTCCCATTACAGGAGTACATCCCATGCTTGCACGAGCCTGTACCCTACTATATCAGATGGGTGTAATTGTGTTGAAAACCACACACGGATATTATCCTGGAGATCCAGAAGATATCAATGTTTCTCTTAGAACCAAAGCGTATGAGATAAAGGCAACAGGACCCATAACTAAAGTCGGAGAGGAAATCGATCCCTTGATATTTTACCTTCAAGCCGATGTATTCATAATACAAGAATTAATGAAAATATTACCCGAATACTGGCGAGTTGGAGACATACCTGACATTGACGATACTCCAGTACATAGTTTTGATAACCGTGGTCCAGTCTATCAGCTAGAATACACCCCACCTGAATACATTACTTTTTTGGAAGCGTGGGATGAGGTGAATGAAGAGGTTCTATACGATTTTCTTGAGACGCATGACACTGAACCGGACCAAAACCCAATGTATGAATATCTTGAATACGTTAGTGGCGAAAGTAATCAAGCAATTGATGATATTAATGTGATACTGCAGGAAGGATTGCCACTTGATAAATCCCAAATTGATGAACTTAGGAAAAAGGGAGCTGATCTTCTTTCAGAGTCATTGTCAAATCATATAGCTACCTTTACTGATAATATGTACAAACATGCAGCAGATCTACTTCTCCAGAACACGGAACAGGCAGTCCGGTTATCCCATGCCAATTTACAGTTTCATGATATTTTTCATAGTATCGAACACCTACACGAGACTTTCGATAGCAGGGATCCCTCAATCTATTCGGAAGATCAGTTGAATTATGAGGAATAAGGAACATAAGTATTTCTCAATGTGGAGGACAAGAAATCAGAATCTCAGGGGTCGATTTTCTTCAAAAGTATTATGCAAATATCGGATTAATGAACGGATATCTTGCCTGTAACCTGTAAATTCAGAAGAAGTTACTATATCATTATCATCCAGAAAATGAATTGTCAACCCAAATCTGGCCTTAAAATAGATAATCACCAAGGTAATCACAAAGCCCGTAAAAAAGATAGGATATAGCCACGGGATGATGTAACCCCTCCATTCCAAGAAGAATAAAAGCAGAACTACAATTGGAGTTATAATAAAAAGAAATCTGTTTTCTAATCTAACTAACCGTTTTAAATTATCCACTTTGTTTATACTGCTAAGTGATATCTCCTTATTAATTATCTTATCATCTGAATCGAATATCAAGAAACCATCGCTTGACCTCATGATACCCATTTTATTATCGCATGATATTTGGCGATGAAAATTGCTTTGATCTGTTCTATTTGTGTAGACTTTAGAGTCCATACTAATATAAGGTTCAAATTTTATTTAAGTAAAGAAAGAGATCGATCAATAAATATTAAACAAAATTAAGAACCATTTCCTCCCCTTTTTTCTCAACAATCTTGGTAAGCTCACCCAAAACCGTCTTCATAAGCAGATGAATGTCTTTCTTATACCCAGTAAATTTTGTACTTATCAATTTGTCATTATTATCCAGATGAGAGATAATTACACCAAATCTCATGGAGAAATATAGACCAATAAATGCGATTGCGATTGAAAAGTAGAAACCTGACATCACATACAGTTCAGTTAGACCAACGCTTTCATAATATAACACAATGAGTGCCATTATAGGTGTGGCCAGATAGATCAGTAGATTGCCTAGTTTTTCATATCCGTCTAGATCCTGAATCTTCTTGATCTTTTCATAGTTGATTGATTCTTCCACTTGTTGATCGTTAGATATGAATTTGAGTGTGCCAACCCAAGAGCAAATTACACCCTTGTGTTCATTACATTTTACCCGACAGAGATAATGTTGAATTCTCATTTTCATTTTTCCAGAGAATAGTCCCAGCATACTAATAATTAATGCCAAATCTATATAAGAAAACAATGCTAGTAGAAAGACTACAAAAAAAACAAAATCAAGAAAAATGTCGGTCCGGAAATGGCTGATATAGGAAAAAATCCACCTTTATAATCTTAGGAACGATTAATGTCGATCGAATGATACACTTGAAAAGATGTCCCTTGTTCTAGTTTATATAATTAATGAGACATAATAATCCCATGGGAAAGCATAAACAGCAATATATCGCTATTCAGAATATGATACGTTATGTGGAACTTGAAATAAAAAATCTTCAACTTGTGAAAGGAGAGGAGAGCAATTTCCTGAGATGCTTATCAAGAGAAATCTTGCAACTAAACGAGAGCAGAAATTGATTTATTTTATTGTGAATAAATTGAAAATCAAGAAAAAGTGTCGGTCTGTTAGATCGAAATAAAGCTATGCCTTCGAATTGATTTTTATCATTCAAAATCCTTTATTATGTACACTGCAAATGATTTATCTTCCAGCAGTTTTCTGAGTGAATCAAGTAATTTCTCACCAATTTCAATTCTGAAATCTTCGCTGTATTCACAATTATCAACTGGCTCTGCCGTATTCTCTAAAAGGAAATCTCTGGAATATATCCTACTGGGAATATGTACGACAACCTCTTCATCTATCAGACCAATACTCATACTGTACTCAATGAAGAAAAGTTCCATCCTTTTGAGTATTGTCCCAACAGCAATACTGATCTGACTCTCTCCCATCTCACTCAATTGTTTAAGTGAGTCACCCTCAAAGAAATTAAGATGCTTGTTGAATTCATCCCAGGATATTTCTTTGTAATCTGAAAAAACTATTTTATCGATTCCTGATTCTATTGGATCGCTATCTTTCTCAGTGACTACAAACATGACCGAAATAGCGGATTCAAGATCAGCAACCGTTACCATAAATTTAATATCGTAATCCTTCACATTATTTTTTATATGGTCAATTAATTCTAAAAGTTCATGAACTGTTTGTCGATTGTCTTTGACCATACTAATACTAGTGTGTGAATATTATTTAAGTGAATCCTGACAAAGTATAAGTATTTATTAATTGAGAGAGTGGGGGGGGGAGATCGATCGATTCAAATCTATATAAGGAATCCAAAGAATTATTCAGTTTGCATGAAGTTAACTTTTTTTTTTATCATAATATTCTCTATCTGTTCAATAGATTTGTCCTGTATTAGTTTGATAAATTCTTTCTCTATAGAATGAATATATTCCTCTAATCTTTTGGATTTAATTTCGGAAAGTATCCTGGTCAAATATACCTTCGATATATTGGGATATTGAGAAAGATTGGATGCGATGATAGTTATGATATCCTTTCTATCGATCCTCATGGAGGAGATTTTCTGTGAGTCGTACAATAAATTTCGGTCGATAATTTCGGAGAATGTCTGGATACATTTGAGAACAAATTGCATCATAGACGCTTTAAGTCTTAAAAGTTCATGTTTTGAAAGCGCAGATATTAACCAAATGTACATCTCACCGACAAGCTGAGAATAAGAATCTGGATTGATGTTATTCTTCTCTATACGTTGTTGTATCATTTCATCATTGAGAATTAGGGGGCTATAATAGGCATAAGCTTCCTCAAAACTGTACTGTAGGACAGTCCAATCGAAATTAATGGAGCGTAGATATTTTTTAAGACTCTTTAGATTATAAGTTCGAGCACCGCAATGATCAAATATTTTATTCAATGATTGTAGATCCAAATGTCTTGATTTTCTCATTTCTGGATTTTCAACCTGTAAGAAAAGAATAGCAATGAAGACCTTGTATACTGATCTCATGAATTTCTTAGAAGACGGGTGAAACACAGAATTAAGTTCATTTATTTTCCGAAGAATTAATTCTTTTTCAAGTCTCGAAAAAGAAAGTATGGGATCAAGTTTTTCAAGTATTGAAAGAATCTTCTGAGTAGTATAGGGAATTATATCGATTTGTAAATGCTCAGTTAGGTAATGTGCCTTGAATTTCCGATTTAGCCTGAATACAGTATTATGATCTGTGCATCGGATTCCACGATGAATCCTAGTGTAATGTTTGTAATATGTATCAATGCCAAAACATAATGTTTTATGTTCTGAACAGAAGAATTTCAATTTATCAAAGTTTTCGATATCTGCATGCTGGGGTAATATATCCATATTGCCAAGAATGAAAAGATTTTCATCAAGAGTGGAATTGAAGACATCAATACTTATTTTCTCGTTAACAAATATTGTATGGACCAAATCTACCAGATAACGATAATAATCATTTATTTTGTTAATAAATAGTTTACCCTGTGTAGTTACTTTGTAACCAATCAGCTTTTTTCTATACATTACCCTACGAAGAATATTGAAATCAACCAAAGATTGAAAATACTTTTTTCCCAATTTTTTGAAATGAGATTTATCAAATTTAGATGAAATGATATCGTAGTTGGTTTTAAAAAAATTGCTCTTCAATGTATTACCTGAAGAATCGAGTTTAGTTTTGATAGTTCTTGATGTAGTGCAAAAAAAGAATTTAAGCAACTTATCTACTGGATACAAAAGATTAGTCAAATACTCAGCTTGGTGAAAAGATTTGTTTGTGTTGAATAATTCCGCCAATTCTCTCACGGATTTCAGATGTCGCCTTATTACTCGTAAATAGTTCCCTTCAAAGCCGTTTATGTGGCTGTTCAGATGATTCGAGGTATAAACCCAATCATCGTCAACACTTTGACGATTACTTGTAGTCATTCTTAAGCGATCGAGGTGACTTCCTGTCCATTTTGTAAGTATAGTATTTCGATGAAAGTGACTTGATACATCTTCGAAAAAGTAAGGGAACATCCTATTGTAACAGTGTAGGATCGAGCTTTCTTGTCTAACCATGAGTTGTCTAGTATTAGAAAAATCGGAAGTAGTATCAGTGATATCAATAATTTCCCCATGATTAATAATTTCCAATAGAGAAACAGATATGGCTGCAATATTTCTTATTGGCCTATGCAAAAAATCATGGATTTTATCGGAGAATAGTAAACTCTTATTTTCTTCAATTTGCAACAAATACAAACGCCTCACAAATATATATAATTGAAACGTATATAAATAACCGAGTAATATTTCACAGTGATGCACGCTTGCTTTTTGATATCAGGAGATCTCTGAATAGAGAATTATAAACAAAATTGCGTGACGTCTCCTTTATCCTTCTCACAAAAGA
>JAAFKL010000073.1 GCA_021399405.1 Candidatus Heimdallarchaeota archaeon
CCCTCAAATTCTATGAGAAAGCGGGGATAAAAAATATTGAAAAGAAAGTACGAAGTAATGGAGATTATTGTGTAGATAGACTTAATGAGATTGGTTGCAAGGTTCTTACACCTGAAGATCCAAAGAAACGTCATGGGTTGATAGTGTATACAACTGGAGATTATGATCTGGATGCAAAATCCTATGCTCACTTTAATGCAGAATGGACTGGAGAAAAACCAATTAAAATGTGCCATAGAGGTATTGGTGGGGTTGTAGGATTGAGAGTAAGCAACCATTTCTTTAATTCAAAAGAAGATATTGATTATCTAATTGAGAAACAGAAAAAAGTTCTAAATTCACAATAACACCCCAACAACAAAGTTTTTCTTAATTATGTAGAATTCGAAAATGTGAGTGCTGAAACATTGGAAAAAACCTCTTTAACATCAAAAGAATATGTACTTTTCTTAGTCAGTACATTGCCTGTAATGGCTGGAGCGACTATCGCGCCGGCACTGCCCGAAATCGCTAACGCTTTTCCAGATGAATCTGAATTATCAATCCAGCTAATTTTAACAATAACAGCTCTTTTTACTGCAATTGGATCCTTATTCGTGGGGACTTTGATTGATAAATATGGACGAAAAAGACCATTAATTCTCTCAATCATAATTTATGGTATTTCTGGAAGTTCTGGATTATATTTAAATTCTATAGGTGCTATTTTGATTGGCAGGGCTATTCTTGGCCTATCAGTTGCTGGAATAATGACTATAAGTGTTACTTTAATTGGAGATTACTATTCTGGCGAATTCCGAAACAAAGTTGTGGGGTTACAAGCTACTGCAATGACATTTGGTGGAGTCATCTTCATTTTCTCAGGTGGTGTACTTGCCGAAATTGATTGGCATTTACCCTTTGCATTATTTTTAGTTGCATTTGTGTTTCTATTTGGGGTAATTTCACGTATTGATGAGCCTCAAAGGGATTTGGACTCAACAACTGATACCTCTGCTTCAGACCACGAACATTCGATAACCTCCCATGCTCAAGTTTTGTTATTTGCATATTCCATTGGTTTTATTGCTGTGATGTTGTTTTATTTCATAATAATTTTTCTTCCATTTTATTTGGTGGAAGAATTTAGTAGGTCTCCTACCGAGGTTGGATTTGCTCTATCAATTAATTCATTATTTGCCGCGATAGCTTCACTGACTTATAGCCGTGTGAAATCGAAATATCACTATCATGCCATATTTGGCCTTCTATTCATTTTTATGGCAACAGGTACTCTATTACTATCAACGGCAAGCAATTATATCACAATAATCCTAGGTTTGGTAATTTTTGGACTTGGTATTGGTTTGTTTATTCCTAATATCAATAGTTGGCTCTTTGGTCAGACTCACGCAGCCATTCGAGGAAGAGTGATTGGTGGATTTACAACTTTCTTGTTTCTCGGACAATTTGTCTCCCCAATAACGGGTAATTTGATCCTAGAAAGTACAGATACACCTGGTTTGTTTTTGTTTTCCACATTAATTTATGCAATATTGGCTGTATTATTTTTTGTATATTCTAATTTAACAGATAGACACCTCAAGCAATAATTATTAAATCTTGAATTGTATGTATCCTAATTGATCTTTATTGATCGAGCTTGTTTTGTTTTACATAATCTTGAAGTTCCGGAATTAATCCACCCTTCCGCATTTTATTTAGTAAGAATGGTTCAAGTTTGTTCCCTTGTAGTTTCTTCCCACTGGATGTAACCGTCACTTCTCCAGTTTCTAAATTTACTGAAATTTCAGACCCTTCTTCGACTTCTTTTGTAATTCCAGGTACTTCTAATAGTGGTAAACCAACATTTATACAATTTCTGAAGAAAATTGTTGCGAAACTTTCTGCAACAACTGCTTTGATACCAGTATATTTTATTGCATCAGGTGCTTGTTCCCTAGATGATCCACTTCCGAAATCAATTCCCCCTACGAAAATTGTATCTCCTTGATCTTGTACTTCCTGCCAAGTTGTAGGTCGTACAGGGAACATCACTTTTTTACAATATATGTTCGGGTCGCTATCCTCGAGGAAATGAGAGGCTATGATAATATCAGTGTTCATATAATCGCCATAAACCATTGCTTTCCCCGATAAATTACTAAGATCAACCATCTTCAATTCTGATAATAATATATAATTATTAAAATTCGAGTAACTAGCCATTAATATTTTTTTTAGGTATACAAATTCATTTTGCAAAAAGAAACATTATCACAGAATGTTTAAATTAATGATTGTGGAAATTTCAAAAATCATTGGCCAAACTCTGAAAAAGCCTCCTTCAAAAGAATATATTGAATCATTTAAGATGTTAATTCGTGGTGGATTTTTGAAAGTGATGAACGATAATTCATTTGTTTATACACCTATTTTGAATAAGTCTATTGATAAACTTTCAAATATAATATTACAGCATTTACAAGGATTCAATATCATCTCATTTTTTCCTCATTTTTCGTCCGATTCAGTTACAGAATTTCTTGATTCTGAGATAAATTCTTACAAACAACTTCCTCAAGCTATCATGTATCAAATGAGACAATCGAATATTTTACATTTTTTGAAATCGGGGTTACTTTATCCACAAACATCACAAAAAATAGGATTCATTCAAATTCTCAATAACAAGGATGAAATGGCCAAAGCAAGCCCAATGTTAGAGAAAAAAATATTAAGCATATTCGATTCTCTAGGGCTTAAATTGGAAAAATATTACTCCACAGAAGATATCGATCACACCATCACAAATTCTGTCTCATACGATTTTTCATTTTTATCAGAACTTGGAAAACAAGAATATGTCATTTGTTCAAATTGCGATTACAAAGCAGATCGAAATGTTGCTACAATTTACAAAAATGTGATTGGAGATGATATTGAAAAAGGATTGTCAGAAGTAGAAACTCCAGAATCATCCACTATAGCACATATAGCAGATTTCTTAGGAGTCCCTGAATCAAAATGTGCAAAGGCAGTGTTTTATTCATTCGAAAGTCAACATGGAGTAAAAGTTGCTCTTGTGATAATCAGAGGTGATATGGAGGTCAATGAATTCAAAATTCGGCAATTGCTGGTAACAGATACACTCAAAGTAGCTACCAATGAGGAAATTGAAATGGTAGGTTGTGTTCCAGGTTTCGCTTCTGCCATTGGCGTCAACAAAGAACTCTGCACGGTTATTGTTGATGACTTAATTCCAAAATCGAAAAATCTAGTTGCTGGAGCAAATAAAATTGACTATCACTTGTTGAATACAAATTATAAAAGGGATTATACAGGAGATATTGTGTCTGATATTGCTTATGGAACTGATGAAAGCCTGTGTTCAAACTGCCAATCATTATTGAAAATTCAATTAGGTCTTCCCCTCTGTCATATTACTGAAAATCTGGAAAATTCTTTCGTATCGTATCTTAATGAAAAAGGAAAACCTATGAATGTGAGTACAATTAATTTTCATTTTGATCTAACCAGAATTATAGGTATACTCGCTTTGAATCATGATAAATTTGGAATAAACTTTCCAATTCAAATTTGTCCATTCCAGATCGCACTAATAACGATTGGATCAGACCCTGAAGTGAGGGAACTGGGAGATAAATTACACGAAGAGCTTGAGGAATATTTTGACATACTGTATGATAATAGAGATGTAAAACTAGGAGTGAAGTTGATTGATACTGACCTTCGATCAATTCCTTTCAGATTAATAATCTCCAAAAACAGTTTGGAGAATGACCAGATCGAATTTTCTAAACGAGGATCAAAAGATAAACGCTACTTCAAGCTTGAAAAAGTGTTAACCGAAATTGAGAAAATGAAAGAAATTATATCAAATAGAATCCTTTGAGTTTATTTATGCTAAAGGCTCTATCAATGATTTCTTAAAATTATTCCGAGACCAAATAACGCCACACCGAGAATGAAGAAAATAAAACCAAAAATGAATTCCTTTATATGATATCTTCCTACACCAACTGATAATGAAGATAGTTCTGGATTTAAGGAATTATAATATATTAAGACTTTTTGTCCAATAGTAAATTTCTTTATCTGTGATTCTACTTTCGTTTTTCTTCTAGAGTAAGTGCCAAGATTGCCAATGTTTAGTTGGCTTCCTTTTAATTCCATTCCGTCTACTGAATATTTGTACTTAATTTGAGCATCAAACAATTTCTGATTGGAAGATGTCTGTACATCTCTTTTGATACCTTCTTTTCAATAATTTCCCCTAAAGTTGAATTCCAATTTCTACTCCTCCTAGCTTTTCGATAGATTTTCGTTGCTTCCATAATTACAATAGATCCCATTCCTATAGATAGGATCCCGGCAAGTACGAATGCAACAATGTAAAAATCAGCTATCACAATATTTTGTCATTTTAATTCAATTATAAACATGAAGAGCGAAATTTACAAAGAGTAGGAAATAATGTAATTTAGTGATCTCTCATCTTGAATTAATATTATCATTGTAAAGATCAATAATTGTAATTCAGAATATTATAAAACGGTTAAATCATTGTAGTATAGGAGTGTATGTTCAAAAATCTTGAGGAGAATGATGTTCTATGTCTGCGAGCGAATTTATTATTTTCTGAGTAGCCCGAATTAATTCAATCTCTTCGTCAGTGATTTTATCATCAATATTTGCAATATCATACATTTTTTTGATCAATTGAGTTCTCATAATAAACAAATTGGCTTTTTCCTTTACATCAATAATACCATCTTCCAATGCATGGGAAAGAGTATTTTCATAAGTTTCTAAATCAGATAATACATTCTTCAAAAAGCTATGTTCATCAGAAGAGAGTACAGAATCTTCCAATGCGGTTTTTATTAAGCGTTCCCATATTTCTCTATTGTCCAAATCTGCTACCTCTCTAGAATCAAAGTTGGGGTTGAATGTATTGAGAAAAATATTTGCCACAACATAAAGAGGATCACTCATTTATTAACTCGATTTAAAATTCTTTAAAAATTTCAGATATAAAATCGTAAAGATAAACCCTTAATTCTCCATTAGTATTGAGGTTCCTTGAAACATTATTCCATTTGATAGAAACAATCTTATTTAGTTAATCACATAAATAATATATTGAAGAAATAGAATGGAAACATCACCTTTACTAGAATCATTACTTGAGTTAAGAAATCATGATTCAATCCAATTTGCTTATCTATTTGGGTCCCAAAAAGGAGGAAAAACTGATTCTCAGAGTGATGTTGACGTTGCAGTTTTTTTGAATCGAAACATCAAAGATCCTGAATTATTTCGAATCCGATTAGAGATAATTGCAGACATAGCTGATTTATTAGGTCGCGATGATATTGATCTGGTAATACTAAATGAAGATAATACCACAATTAATCATGCAATAATTGAAAATGGATTACTAATTTTTGAGAGGAATATGATAGATAGAATAGATTGGGAGACTGAAATTTTCTCTAAATGGATAGATTGGAAAATTCTTATGGATGTCTGGCGAGATGGTTTTGCATGGCAAATGGAGCGAGGACAAATGTGGCAATAGAGAAATTAGAAACAAGGATTGCTTTTACACGAAAGAAATTAGAAATTCTTGAATCAATTATTGAAAAAGAGAATATCAGTGATCTTGAATATATCGCACTTGAAAGATGTGTGGAAATACTATCTCAAGCAATTATAGATATCAGCATTTGGATAAGTAGATTTAATAAAATGGAAATTCCTAGTACAAATAGACAAATAATTCTGCAGATGCAATTTATTAAAGAATTTGATGATGATTTTATCAAAAGAATTTCTTTAATTGGTGCAATGAGAAATATAATTGTACATGAATATACAATTATTGACCAAGATATGGTTATTCAAGCGGGAAAACAGCTAGTAACTGATTTTCCTGCATTCACTGACGTTATCTTACGCTATGTAAAGGAAAATTATAGAGATGATAATCAATAATTGATTGCAATGATAATCCATTGATCAAATGTGATGATCTCTCATTTATTATTTAGCACTGAAATTCTTCAAAAATTCTAAATACAAAATGGCAAAGACAAAATCTATAGTTGCAGGTAACAGAACTAACCAACCAAAATCTCCTAGTATGAAATAAATCGTCAATAATACAACTACAGAAAATTTCCTAAGTATACCCATTTTTACAATACCTTGGTTATTGGATAAATCTTGTCCAACCCAATAGTAGCCGATTCCAAGTACAATTACAAGTAGGAAAAAATTATAGTACCAAACAAAACTATCTGGTTCTTGGGTTTCAAATAACTCAAATAAGGATGGGATAAACAGGGATGCAAAGATGAACAATGCCCCGGCAGATATATTCCATATTGCACCCACTAGAAACAGTTTTTTATAATTCTAGAGATTTCATACTAAAAATATTTTAGAATTGGGTATAAATTTGTGTTTCAGTATTTATGGTTGGAAGTAATTGAATTAACTAAATATTTTATATGAAAGTTCTAGGATCAACTATTTTTCCTGCAATAGCAGATACAGCAGCGGTGGCTGGACTTCCAAGATAAACTTGTGTTGTTTTATCCCCTCCCATCCTACCGATGAAGTTTCTATTTGTTGTAGATAAAGCTTTCATTCCTGGCCCAAGCCTGCCAAGGCTACCACCATAACAAGCCCCACATGTGGAGTAAGCCCACGTCGCTCCTGCTTCCATGAATATTTCCACATATCCTCTTTTTGCAGCTTCTAATCCTACAGCTGAAGATCCAGGTATAACAAGCGTACGTGTTTTTACCTTTTTCCCTTTAAAGATTTTAGCCATTATCTCCAAATCCTCTATTCGGGCATTGGTGCAACTTCCAATGAATACCTGATCCAATTCTATTTCACCTACTTCACTTACTGTCTTCACATTATCTGGTGAGTGTGGTGCGGCGACTACCGGTTCTAATTGAGACGCGTCTATTTCGAAAACATCTGCATATTCAACCCCTTTATCAGGTTCAACTGGCATTGACTCACGATTCCCAGGTACATTTGCCAAATATTCCTTTGTCTTAGTATCATAAGGCATGATTCCTGCAACGCCACCCTGTTCAATGGCCATGTTAGACATTGTTAATCTAGCTTCCATAGATAAGTCGTGAATTGTGTTCCCGGTCCATTCGATTGCTCTATCTGTCGCCCATGTCATTTTTTTCTCTCCATTGACAGAGAGTAATAAATCTTTTGAGTAAACATGCTCAGGCATTTTACCTTCAACTTTTACCACATTTGTTTTTGGTACGTCAAGCCAAGTTGTACCTTTGACCATAAGCTCGACTAAATCAGATCCTCCAATTCCCTTTGCAAACGAATTGAACGCTCCATGAGTAACTGTATGGCTATCTGTTCCTAAAACAAGATAACCCGGTTTCACAAATCCGTCTTCATGGAATACAACGTGACTGATTCCCGCACCAGCATCTTTCAAGTTTATACCTTGATCCCTGCAAAAATTCCTTGTCAATTGATGAAGGTCTACCATCTTATTAGTGGTTCCTATACCTCCGTGATCCAAAATAACCAGCATGTTCTCTGCGATATATCGGTTTACGCGTTTTGCTCCTGTTTGGTGAAACTTTGTAATACCAAGCATGCTAAGCATTTCATTGCTCAGTACTGTGTTTGGTATGACATCAACTCTATCACCAGCATATACCTTCTTACCTTCAACAGATTGCCTTGTCAAAATTTTTTCAGATATGGTTTGTGACATTATTCAAATTATTGCTCATTGATAACATATTAAGTGTCTTGATACGTGGTATTATCATATTTTGTTCTATCAATTATTTTCTATTGATATTTCAATGAAGTCGCAACAATTGCATATCGATCGGTTCATGTTATGATGGAAAATAAACTGTTGAAATGAAAAATTTTCTAAAAACTGCTTCTCAAGTAGAAGTTTCATAAGTATCTATGAAATGAAGGATATGAAAGCGTCAATAGGCTTTTTACAAGGTCCCCTAAATTGTACATAGGAGAACAACAATGTCATTAATTCAAATACAAAACGTACACAAGGAATATGGAATGGGTGATGGTAAGGTTCAAGCCATTAGAGGAATCGATTTAGAAATTAATGAAGGCGAGTTTGTTGTCATACTTGGTAAGTCAGGATCTGGCAAAAGTACACTTCTATCTCTCATTGGTGGATTAGAACAACCTACAACTGGTGAGATTTGTTACAAAGAAAACAAACTTAGTCAGATGTCAGAGGATGAGTTAGCGATTTTGCGACGACGTGAGATTGGAATAATTTTTCAACATTTCTTTCTGATGGACGCAATGACTGCTTTAGATAATGTCGAACTACCACTTCTAATTGCCGGAGTACCTCGGACCGAGAGAAGAGAATGGGCATTAGAAACTCTTGATATGGTTGATTTAAAACATAGAGCTGCTCATTATCCAAATGAATTATCGGGTGGTGAGCGTCAGCGAGTAGGAATAGCTAGAGCTTTTGTAAACAAGGCCAATTTAATTATTGCTGACGAACCAACAGGTGACCTTGATAGTAAGAAAGGTGAAGAGATTATTGATCTCATGCATGATCTGCTCAAAGGAGGAACTCAATTTCCTAGTTTGGATTGGAAACCGACAATCATCATGGTAACTCATGATGTGGGAATGCTTAGAGATGGCATGAGGATTATAACAATTTCAGACGGTCAAATTGTTCAAGATAAAGTATTTTCGGGTAATTATGAGGAATTTGATCCACATGGTGGTCCATCTAAGATTGTGGGTCAGACATACGGTACAGATTAATTTCACAAAGGATCATTCATCAGAAAACTTATCAGGATTTTGAAATATTTTTAGAATAAATAATTCAGGACCAAGAAGAAACAATGTTATGAAAAGTATTGATGAGATAAGATCGTAAACTGATTCTGCCTGATCAATTAAATATAAGAGCAAAAATGAATCCACTATCAGACGTAGTTGTAACACAGTTAGATAATATTGAATTTCACGCCTTCTTAGAGATAATAAACCTCCAATTGATATTAAAAAATTAAAAAGCATCAACAAGCCAAGGAAGTAAATTGTATTATTCTCATATATGAAATATGGGGCACTAATTAATAGGTGAACAGCAGATATAATAAAAATATAAAATCTTGCCCATTTGATAAATTGTTCTTCAGACGTCATATATTATACCTTTATGATTAATTTAGATTTCTACCTACTTAATTTAGCTGTTCAATTAGCTGATCATTATCCTTGTTTTCTAGTCCATACGTGCTGAAATCCATCGAGAGTTAATTATAAAACCAATTTCCCATATCGAAAACAATTATAGTTACTCATATTTATCAATTCCATGGCAATCGTGAGATGTAAATGGTCGGAATCTACTCCTGAAATGCGAGATTATCACGACAAAGAATACGGATTTCCTGTTTCTGACAATGATGTAATCTTTGAGAGATTAATGCTTGAAATATATCAAGCCGGTCTGACTTGGAAATTGATTCTTAGTAAACGCAAGGCTTTCAATAAAGCTTTTCACAATTACAATATTATCAAAGTAAGTAAAATGACCGACAAGGCACTAGAAGCCCAAAGAGAGAATTCAGATATAATTCGAAATAAATTAAAAATCGAAACAACTCGTCATAATGCTCTGACTAGTTTAAAAATAATAGAAGAACACGGAAGTTTATTCGAATATTTCAAATCTCTCCCTCATGAATATTCGAAATTAGAGGAATTAAAGCCCACAGTTAAACAAATGAAGAAAGATGGATTTAAGTTTATTGGACCATTAATTTTAGAAGAATTTTACTTGTCGATTGGAATCAATAAAGTAAAACACGAAAAAACTTGTTTTCTGAATTTATAAAGGACTATATTATCTAGATAGTTTTCCCCTTTAAATAGTAAAAAACAAATCATATATTAGAAAGGATTATAGGTAAAGAAAATGCAGGTTATACCATCCAAAGGAGAAATGTCTACATTGGTTGTATCTAACATCAGACTCACAAAATTAAGACGCTTACATTTTGTTGATGTTGATGACAATGATGTTGGTTCACTTGAAGACATAACCTTCGCAATTGACAATTTGGAACCTCAACACTTGATTTTGGGTAGCAATTTTTTTGAAGAATTAATGGAAGAAATTGGAAAAAGGGAAAACATAGATGAGATTGCACCTTTAAGTATAGTATCAGAAATCGATAGTAATCACGCAATATTGTCAGAATCAATTGATGATCTAGAGAGAACAACAGGATCCGGTGATTATTTAAGGAAATACCAAGTGATTCTCTATTCTATGTTTCAAAAATATGAGGTTCATGATAACAATGGTGTATTTGATGGAGAATTAATTGATGTACAACTTAATGGATCTGAGTCGCAGTTTATTTTCAATTATCCAAGTCTAAAATCAAAGCTGATGACTGATGGTTATATGCAACGATTTGAAATCGCCGTTCCACTTAATAAAATTGAGATAAGTAGTGAAAAACTAATTATTACTACAAATGAAGAAGACATTGCATTGAAAGCAAAAGAACAGCATCAACCTAAAGAAAAGGGTAAATCAACTATTGAAATCTAATTATTTAATTTTTACACTTTGATCTTCATATTTCCATTCTTTTGGTGTTATAACTTTCAAACCCTTTGGTATAGCGGTAATTTCTACTCTTCCTTCTGAGAATAATTCTCCTTCGGCCTCGCCTCGTAGAACCTTCTTATAGCCATCCTCAGGTTCGATAATAATATTGGATGCAGATAACATATCTACATGATCAGTATAATTAACATGATCTCCTGAAAACACTTTGGGGAAGATTCTTAAGAATTTAAATCGACCTGTATCATGAATTATGGCCACATTCATTTTCTCTTGATTAAACCTTGCTTCAGGTAACACATTCATGCCCGAGCCAAAAGTCTGCCCGAAACCAGCTGCAATTAAATTTAGTTGATATTTACTTTCTTCACCGTCTATGGTCAAATTCACAGGATAGGGTTTATGTTTTGTTAAAAGGGCTAAGGTCAGTAAAGTGTATTTAAAACTCCCAGTTATCCATCTTAGATGTTTTTCAGATGCTTTTGCAATATCTCCTCCAATTCCTGCATCCATGATATTAATTGAATATCTGTCATTTGCCTTGATAATGGATATTTCATTGATTTCTCCATATGCCAAATTTTCAACACCTGCCTCCCATTTTCCATTAATACCAATCCCTCCGACAAAATCATTTCCAGAACCAACTGGAATTGCGGCAAACGGCAAATTTGCTCGAATCGCCCCATTTGCCACTTCATGAACCGTTCCATCTCCACCGAGGGCACAAACTACATTGAATTTTTCGTTTTTCGCATCTTCAGCAATTGATATTGCATCCAAAGGTGCTGTGGTTTCGAAAATTTGATAATCAATATTTAATTCCTTAAGTAATTTCTCAATTTTAGGGACTTTCTTTTTTGACTTTCCGCCTCGTGTTGCTGGATTAAAAATAATTTTGACAGATCGCTTATCTGGGGAAACCACAGTGTTATTTTATTTGTAGTGTCTTTAAAAATAACGAGAACTTTAAGGAATTAATCAAAATAATATGTATCAATTGAAGCGTGAAAGATTAATAACACCATAATTGCTCAAAACTATGAATAGAGATAGGAAAATCATGGAAGTCAATAGAAACTGAATTGTATAATCCGTTTTACAATAGCATAGCACGGGATGAAGATGATTTGTCAGATGAGATTTTTAATCTATGAATTCTGACGGGCGAACTGACCTTGCTACAATTTTTTGATAGTGATACATGTATGGTGCTCATGAGGGGAGTATTGTCTTACTTTTGTTATGTCAGTAATTACATATCCTTGAATCTCCTGTTTTATGATTTTCTGACATAAGTTATCATGATCCTCGATATCAATAAAAGAATAGAAATGTATTACACCTCCTCTTTTAACCAATTTATCAGCTGTATGAATAAATTCTTTTGCTCCGGAGGGATGATTCATAATAATACGATCAAACAGTAGGTTTTCTTCAATAAATTGTTTAGAAATTGATTTTGCATCCCCTGTAAAAATGTTGATTTTACCCTTAAGTTTCGGATTGAGATTTATTGACTGTGAAATTATTGGATTAGCAAATTCATTGATATCTACAGTATAAATAATGGCGTGTTGTAATGATGCAATATGAAGTGCAAATGGAGCTGCAGCACCAAACATATCCAAAACGGTCTCATCAGGCTTCACTTGTTCTGCAATACGTCTATGTTCGGTGGATAATCTGGGTGAAAAATAGATATTTCTAATGTTGACAAAAATCTTAATTCCGTATTCTTTGTGTATTGTCTCATATTCTTCGAGCCCTGCTATTAATTGCAACCCTCTTAATCTGGTAACTCCACTTACGGCTTTGCTTTTTCTAAACACGGTTGAGACAGATGGATTGAATTCGATTATTGCTTTTCCGATTAACTCTTTATATTCCAGGATTTCATCTTTAAGTTCAACCACAGCTATGGATCCAATTTGATCAAAAGCAACAGGCTGAAATTTTATTAGTTCAGTAGGAATTTTACCTTTCAAAGCCTCAGCAATTGAACCAGCCCTTTTATTTCTTAATTCAAAATTCTCTTGAACTAAATTTAACTGTGTTCCCAGATTGATCTTTGATTTAATCAACTCTAGATCAATAGTTTCAGTTATTGGAATTATTAATAAATCATCTTTATTAATTATTTTTAATTGAATTGAAAGTAGCTGATTATCCTTGAGATATGCAATTAATTCTTCTCCAAAGATTTTAGAGACTGAAATACCCACAGATTCTCTCCAATTACTTTCCACCATAACTTGAGTTTCATTTTCCTTGAGAACTACTTTGTTTCTTCTCAAATGAGATAACTATTTCAAACTTAAAGCTAATTCTATACAAATTTGTTACTATCCATTAATCTTGTAATTTATGAGTTCGTTGTCTGTATTTCTGTTAGAATTAACTTGATTTCCAATCAATAAATTCAATCATTAAGGCAAAAATTAAGGAACTAAGACATAGAAGATACAATATCATAGTTTATGGATATAGAAAACGAAGTACCTGTGAGTTTTTTGGAGAAGATACATCGACGTCTAAAACAAGTGGGTTTAGAAATCTCGATGGATGTTGAAAAAGCCTTCAGCAATGTTCCTAGAAAATATTTTGTCCCTCCAAAATATGTATCTCAAGCTTATACAGATCATCCTTTGCCAATCGCTTCTGGACAAACCATAAGTGCACCACATATGTATGCAATGATGATGAGTATTGGTGCAGGAGATCCACATCAAGGGATGACTATACTCGAGATAGGTGCGGGTTCTGGGTACGGGGCTGCATTGTTGGGATATGTTGTAAATCCGGGCAAAGTGTATTCTGTGGAGCGTCATAAATCCCTAGTTAAATTTGCGAGAACAAATATTTCAGATGCCGGACTCAATAATATTGAGATTATCCATGGTGATGGAACTAAGGATATTCCTGGGATGAACTTTGATAGAATTATTGTAACAGCTGCTGCACAATCATTCCCTGAAGTTTACCTTGATCATCTAAAGATAGGTGGGAAAATAGTAATTCCATTATGCGATATGTACAATGATCAGTGGATTTGGGTTTATACCAAGGATGCTGAGGGAACCATATCAAAGAAGCGATTAATGCAGGTGGTTTTTGTACCACTTGTATTTTAGGTATTTAAAGACGATATGGATAATTAGAATGGGATAATTAGTTCAGCTCCAAAACACAGTAATATAAATTAATAAGTTCGAAAATAATATTGCTAGTGAGTAGAAATGGGAGTCAAAAACCTAAGTCAGATCTTAAAAAGCAACAATGTTGTGATTACTGAGGCCGTCCCTCTAGCTAAACTGTCTAATCGTATTTTGGCGATCGATGGATATAATCAACTATTCCAATTTATATCATCAATACGTGATATGAGTGGAGGCTCCATGGTTGATAGTGAAGGTCGAATAACTTCTCATCTGATTGGATTACTCACTCGAAATTGTGTATTATTACAACACGGGATTCAGCCAGTATACATATTTGACGGCACCAGCCACCCATTGAAAACAAAAGAAAAGGAAAGAAGAAGAGAAGTCACTCGATTAGCTGAAATTGAATATAAGAAAGCTCTCGATGAGGGTGATATGATCAAAGCGAGATCATTTGGTAGTCGTGTAAACAAACTTACTCCCGAAATGTTAACAGATTCCAAGCAACTTTTAGAATTACTTGGTATTCCTTGGTTTACCGCTCCAGGAGAAGGAGAAGCACAAGCTTCACAAATGTCAATTGAAGGAAGCGTTTGGGCAACAGCTAGTCAAGATTATGATACCATGTTATTTGGTGCACCACGAATGATTCGAAATCTAAACATCACTGGTAAACGTAATCTCCCTGGTGGCAAAGTAATAACGATTCAACCTGAACAGATAGAATTACATAAATTATTAGAGGCACTTAAATTTTCAAGAGAACAATTAATTGATCTTGGCATTTTATTAGGAACTGATTTTAATCCTGATGGTTTTCGTAAAATTGGTCCTGCTACTGGATATAAGCTCATCAATAAATATGGGACATTTGAAGAAATAAGAAAAAATAATAAAACGGTCAAAGAGACTGAGATTCCTTACGAGGAAATCCGAGATATATTTCTGCAACCAAATGTCGAGAAAAATGTGAAAATTGATTTTAGCAATAAATTTGACAAAGAGAAAATTTTGGAATTTTTGGTTACAGAGCGTAATTTTTCACGGGAACGCTATTTTAACATTCTTGAGAAAACAAAGCGTGAGATGGATATTAATAAAACCCAAACTTCCTTAGATGATTGGTTTTAATCTGAGTTTCATTTAGTCAAATCAATCAGTTGATGAATGCCATAACATTAAACCTTTAACTACTTTTAAAGTTGACAACTTGCAGAGAGTATAGCAATTGAGATTTGAGTCGAGAATTAATTATATTGCATTTATTATACTAGGAATCGTATTTATCCTAGTAGGACAAGCTCTGAATGAGCTCGATGTTATTGAGGCGATTAATGCCAATTCAGTTAGTCAGGATGATAATTTGGATAAATGGTATGAGTTTCTACTACCATGGGTTGGTGACCAAGATAAAGGTCTTCCCACACCATGGCCATTTTAAAGGAGTTAAAGATTATGGCAACATCAAAACAAGAACAAAATAATTTCCTCGTTGGTTGGTTAAACAATCTATCAAATAAGAGAATTAGAACTATTAGACTTATATCACAAATTGTTATGTTTTTCTTAATAAATGGAGTTGTATTCGGGTTATCTAGAATACCCTTCCCCGCACCCATTGCAATGCCAGCTGGAGCACCATTTGGAACTGTATGGGGTGGAATTGATGCAATTCAATATCTTCTTGCAGTAGGGCAATTTCCTTTCCTAGTATTTGGATTATTCTTTATCACTGGTGCAACAGTAGGAAAATTCTTCTGTGGATGGGCTTGTCCAGTTGGTTTCTGGCAAGATATCCTCTCAGTTTTTCCCGGTAAGAAATGGAAGATTTCAAAACCAGATAATAAAGCATTTCAAGAAATATCTGGATTTATACTATGGTTTGTAATAATATTCACCGCATGGGTTGGTTATCAGAGTACTCAAGGAAATGTAGAAGTAAATATATGGACAAGAATACCCTATGCAGTAATTGATCCTGCAGGAACGCTAATGGTGACATTATTCTATGCTTTCTTCTGGGATATTTTGCCTGGAGATGCTCCTGATGAGGCCATTGGGACACTTGTAGACTCTATGGGATTCATCTTTATTGTTAAAATGTTTGTTTTACTTGTTGTAACCCTTATTTCAATGAAAGTACCCCGTGCTTATTGTAGATGGGTATGCCCAACAGGTGCATTACTTGGTTATATGTCTTCAAATTCAATCTTAACGGTAAAAAGAGATCCAATCAAATGTGAAGATGGATGTACTAAATGTGAAACTGCATGCCCAATGGGTGTACCGCTGTTAGATGAGGATCCAAAAGGTATCGCTAATTCGTTATGTATTAACTGTGGAAACTGTGTTGATGCATGTCCTGATGCTATGAGTTTTGGTTTCAGATTTTAAGAATATTGGACATAAATAACAATACACATTTTTCCCAACATTATTACATTTTACAATTTCATAAACTTAGTAACTGAGTTGTTGAATTTCACCTTAAATATTTCTTCTAGATGACTAGAGATATACAATTAGTTCGCGGAATATTATTAATAGTTTTGACGATTACAAATATATTCAAATAAACATCGCGACAAATAGAAAATTGCAGTAACTTCGCGAACATCATTAGTTTATATTATTGAGCGTCGCGTTAACTGAAAGAGTATAATATTAATGAGTAGGACAAAGACTAGTGACTTTGGTGCAACCAAAAGAGAAAGTCATGATAGTAGTCACTTCTATTCTTCAAAAATGTACACTGAAATTACTCCTGCTAATACCGAAGATTCTGATGGATTAGAAAATCCATTGCCTAAAACATTAGAAAACAAAATTATTCAGGCTGACAGTAGAGATTTATCTTTTATCCCTGACTTATCACTACACCTAATTGTTACAAGTCCTCCTTATAATGCTAGAAAACAATATGATGATGATTTATCTCTATCAGAATACTTGAAATTAATCGAAGAAGTTTGTACTCAAATATATCCCAAACTTGTCGACGGTGGAAGAATTATACTCAATATCGCAAATATGGGAAGGAAACCCTACATCCCCATAACGGATTATATTTCACATATTTTAACTGATATAGGATACATGCAGAGAGGTGAAATTATTTGGGATAAGGGTGCCAGTGCTGGCTCAAGTACAGCATGGGGATCTTGGCTTAGTGCTAGTAACCCAAGTTTACGTGATGTACACGAATATATCCTAATTTTTTCTAAAGGAACTATGAAAAGAACCAAGGGAGAAAAAGTCCCAACAATTTCAAGAGACGAATTTTTAAAATATACTAAATCAATTTGGCAATTTTCTACAGTCTCTGCTAGGAAAATTGGCCATCCTGCTCCTTTTCCAGAAGAGTTACCATATAGATGCATTCAACTTTATTCTTATGAAGATGATGTGATTTTTGATCCATTTATGGGAAGTGGATCAACTGCTCTTGCAGCTTTAAAAAGTGGGAGGAGATATGTTGGGATTGAATTGAAACAAGACTATGTAGACCTCGCTAA
>JAAFKL010000010.1 GCA_021399405.1 Candidatus Heimdallarchaeota archaeon
CCATATGAACATAGACAATCTATCAAGAAATTAAACAATTATGATTTTAAACATTTAATTGTGGGACACGGCCATCCAGTAGAATATGAAGCAAAGGAAATGTTAAACACATTAGTATCCAGTGGTACTCTAGACTAAATGCTCTCGATAGGTTTTGATCCCTCGTTTGTTGATACTCTTGTTAGAGTTGAAAACAAAGATAAATCATTAGCCAATAATTTACCTTTACCAGGTCATCATCACAGGACTCCTGCAATAAATCGAATCGCAGGAGGCAATGGGGTAAATATATCCGCGATTTTGACTGCCATAGAAATAGAACATACTTTAGTTGTTCCTTGTGATGAAGAATTCCAAATATTACTCAATAAAAGAAGAATTGAATTAGTTGAAAAAATTGATTGTGAGGTTAACAATTCTGTTGGAATAACATGGCTGGCAGGTGAGATGCAATTCAATGATGCAAGACATGGTCCTTCAAAGAGAAACTGGACTGAAAGTATCCACAATCTATGGATAGAATCACCACTACAATGTTATTTAAATTGGGGATTAAATCCAAATTCTCTAGAATGGGTATCCATTCTTTGGTTGGCATCATGTGGGTGGAAATATCAAGAAATTATTGATGAAAGGAATTTGTTTGAAAAAGCAATAAATTCAGACACCCCAGTCAAATCGATTTTACTAGAACCAGGAAGTATCAAATTCCACGATGAGAAAAACAAGTTAATGCAGCTGTTACATCATATCGCAAATAAATCAAATGAGTTGGAATATGCGATATTTAGTAGTAATGAGGAAGAGCACCTAGAATATTCGGACATCCAAATGAAACAATACATCTTACATACATCTGAAAATGTATCGTTAAAAATAGGCGAGGACATAAAACGCTATGAAGTACCTAGACTGTCAAAAGAACCTTTAACTTTTGTTGGTGCAGGAGATGCATTTATAGCTGGAATAATACATTCTATATTAGGAAAACAGCTTGATCCTGAAGTAGGAATTAATACCGCTCAAGAGTTCTTACACGGTAATTTGTACTAAATTTTCTATTTGAAAATATATGATTGAGCGCCTTTTAATTTTGGAATAAAATTAGAGATGGTATTGTTTATGACTATTATTTTATGATAGAATAAACTAGTAAAATGATCCGCCATTTTTCTTTATATCTGATTAATTGAAACCATACAAGTTATTTCTTTAAAATTACCCAAGAAATATTTTTTCGTACTTATTAAGGATAGTTTTTAAGGTAGTTACTGTCCTGTTAAAGTAAGATAATACGAGGATAATAGTATGGGAAACAAGTACCACTATGGAATTTACGGATTGGCTTTTGCGGCTTTGGTGTTGTTAATTTCTTCACCAGTTGCTGCGGCACCTACCCTAGATTCTGTTAACCTTAACACACTTAGTACTGAACCAAGTTTGGAATTTATTAATTTAATTCCTGGTAAGGGTTCTGCTGTACTCACAAACATGTTTGCGTTCGGTGCAACTTCTAGTTTAGCCGGAGATAGCGAAAGTGGATTAGCAGAAGCCTCGGAATGGTTGGTTCTTTATGGTAACCAAGCGGATTTCGGTGATTATCTCAATCGAATTCCAATGGAAATACCAGACGGTCTTCTTTTAATCGTTTCTTATGATAAGAGCGATGGATTTGCCGATGCAGCTAATGCTAAAACCTACATTGAAGGTTTATATGGAATTAGCTTGCTTCATGTAGATGATGAAGTCGGAACTGGTCATTCTAAATATGTATTCTGGGCAGAACCAAGCGATACTTTAAGGGCTGATGTTGCAGCTGATGTTGCAGGAGTAAGTTCTTCAGGATTTAGTGCCTCTATGAGCGCAAGTCTTGTTACAGGCTCTCCAGTTAGCTGGGCAGGTTATGGTGTACGTCACTTAGACAGTGCACGAATTAGCGTCCATGGTATGGGTTTTGTTGATCCACACGGAATAACAACATCCGGATCTGTAAACACACTCTCAACAATGAATGTATTGGGATCTACTGTTAGTTCTTTAAGTCCCACATCATTTGGGTTAAGCAGAATTGAATTCAAATTCCCTTACCCAGTTTCACCCAGTAGTATTTCACCTGTAACCACAAATCCATTACCACACGTAACTGGACAAATGGTTTGGGATGTAAGACATCCTGGATATACAAGCTCAAGTGCCAGTGGAAATTACGAAGTAACATTTGAAGTTGGTTTAGATCCAGCATTCCCATTAGTTACTAATGAATTATCAATTAACAAAACTAAATTAGATGTCGATGGTAATCTCGAAGTAGTATTTGATTTGGAGAATGTTGGCCTTGAAGCAGCAACTGATGTTACCTTAAACTTCCCATTAGGTCCTGATTTTGGTCAATTATTAAATCAAGATATTAATATTTACAGAGTAAAAAGCCAGTATCAAATTGATGAAACATTCGAATCATCATATACTGTCAGTTTAAGCGTTGCTGGAGTTGATCAGTTCAATTATGAAGCTTTTGTTCTTACCGGATGGTATAATGAAACTATTGGAGAAGCACCCGCAATTTGGACAGGTTTAGGCGGTACAAGCCAAAATCTCTATTCTGAGACATACCTCGGAAATGCCATCAGTTTGGATATTTCTAGTACAAATGGTATGCCCACTCCTTTGGATACTTTAATCACGACTCAGTTAATTCCAGCCTTAGCAGGTGTTACTCCTTCTCTAACTGCGGCTAGTGAATTAATTAATATTGTTAAAACTAATTTGAAACCCATGTTGAAAGATACTTTCAATTCATCGTTCACCCAACTCTACGAAGCAGTTGATTCTTTCAACTTCGCAGTTGGTGATTTTCAATTAGTTCAAGAAGAAGTCCTAGTTGGACCCTCAGCAACAGAAACTCAATGGTTCCTTAGAAAAGTAATTGCTTCATTAGCACCTGGTGCAACAGAGACAGTATCATTCAGCTTGAATGATATTCCTGTAAAATCTGATAAGCTTGCATTTATGCAATTTTTACCTAGCGAAACCTCTGAAGGTTATCCAAAGGCTCAGTTAATTTCCCAAGAATCAAATTATGAAGAAGTTATTCAATATATCTTCCAAACTGTTGGTTTTGACGGAAGACCCATATCTTTTCCATTACCAGACGAATTGGTTTATCACTTCGAAGCATTTGAACAGGGTTCAATAGGTTCAATTGGTGCTCCATTCACATGGAAGAATGGTAAAGGGTTCCCATTCTTTGGTTTATCAAATGGATTAAATCTTCAAATTGCAGATGATGAGGCCATGATAAAGGCTTCAGTTAATCTTGATAAAACAGTTTATCACCCTGGTGATACAGTCACTATGACTGTTAATGTTGAAAATATTGGAGACATAGCTGCAGAAAATATTGAAGTACATCTATTGCACACTTCACTTGGAAAAGATTGGTATCTATGGAATAGGCTCGAATCAATTGCAACTGAAACTGTCGGAACTTTGGCAGCTGGTGCTTCAACTGAATTTACAGTAACCGCAGAAGTTAACAGTTACCTTGGTTATGCTCCAGTCTTTGCAATTGTAGAGTTTGATAGTGATGTCAGTCCAGCTTCATCAGTAGCGATTGTTCCAGATTTCCTTGATTTATATCCAGGAGATACTGTGTCTTTCGAAGCTGCTGGTACCACACACCACTATGTCAGTTCGACTCTATCAGGTGCATTGGTATTACCATTGACAAATGTACAGGAACCCTCGATACCTGAACCTCAACTAGCAGTTGAAACTTCTAGTGACGGAGATACAGTTACATATAGGATTGAAAATGTTGGTGGTGCTTCTACAGTACTATCCTTCGTTCAAAACTATGACAATGAGATCTTAACTGTAACCAACAATGATGTCGTTGTTACAGGAGCAACATCACGTGTTAGTGTTGTTGATGCAGCTGGTTTAGTATTAGTTGATGAAGTAACACTTGCACCCGGTGATTTTGTTGAAATCAAAGTTACATATGCAAATCCAAGTGGTGAAGCAGTAGCTCTTCCACCTGCAATTATTGAATTCACAACTGAAGGAGAATCTTCTCTCGGTACAGTCATTGAAATGGGTGATGGAATTGTTGCCCCCTCAATGAATTCACTGAGTTTATTTGCAGGAGCAGCAGCTCAACAACAATCACAACAATCAGCAACTGAGGACTCAAGCTCTGCTGCATTCTCAGCATCATCATCTGTTGGTGCTTCAGTAGCAGTAGGTGGAGATACTTCCTCAACAAAAACAGTCAAAGGAGACAGCGGTTTCATCGGAATGTCTGCTCCCGAAACTCTTGGATTGATGTTATCAACTGTAACCATCCTAACAATATTAAGAAGAAGAAAACAATAAATAAATAAAAATCAATATAGGCAGTAACTACTGCCTATATAACTAATTTTACAATTATCATCTATTTATTTAGGTTAACGTTTTAGCACAATAGATTATTTTATAACAACTTAATCCTCAGATTTTTAAAATAATAGGAGGAAACTAAATGAAATTTAAATTAACAAGCTTTGAACTAGAAGGAGTACCATCAAATTATATCGTATTACATCCCTCCACTGCAGAAGAGAATGATATTGATCCCGGATCACTTTTAGTTACTGAAGATAATTCAGTAGGTTTCCGCGTGCTAACCTCGGCAAATGTTGAGCAAGGTTTTGCGGGAATTTCTGCGGAGAGATTTGATAATGGGAATCTTGTCGATGGCAAAGAAATAGATCTAATATCATCGGGTCTTGAAAGTATAACTCGAATAATTAGACGTAAAATGGATAAAAAAACTCTGAGTCCCCTTGAATTAGATGATTTTATGGGTGCGATTGCTCATGGGTTGGTTACTAAAAGCCATATGGCTGCATTTGGTACTGCAGTACAAATCAATGGTATGCATGGAGATGAGATAACTTCAGCGGCAAATGCGATATTGAAAAATTCTCGAAGATTTTCACCAGGTGGGAAAAATGTTGTTGATAAGCATTCAATAGGAGGAATAGCTGGGAATAGAATTACCCCTTTAATGATTCCTATAATTGCCGCTTGTGGATTAACTATTCCAAAAATTTCTACTAGAGCAATTACATCTCCTGCCGGAACTGTGGATGCTTTAGAAACAATCATGCCTGTTGATCTGACATTTGAAGAAGCATCAGAGGTCCTAGATCTAACTAATGCGTGTATGGTAAATGGAGCAACAGTGGAACTGGGATCTGTTGCAGATAAATTCCTAGAAGCAGTTGGTCCTCTGAAAATTGATCCTAAAGAGATGATGATAGCTTCAATCTTAGCTAAAAAGAAAGCAGCAGGTTCAGATTTTGTTTTAATTGATTTACCAACTGGGAAGGGTTCGAAATTGGCATCAAGAGAGGAAGCACGTTCACTTGCATACGATTTCTCACGAATAGGTAATTCATTAGGTCAGCATATAGAAGCAGTGATTTCACCAGGCGATAAACCAGTGGGCTCAATGATTGGACCCTCGCTCGAGATGATTGAAGTTTTGAAAATCTTGGAAAACAAAGGTGGAGCTTTGTCATTGAAAAGAAAGGCAACTAGTTTAGCAGGTCTAATTCTTGAGGGAGTAAAGCACGCTAACAGAGGAGAAGGTATGCAGATGGCGACCGAATACATTGATTCAGGAAAGGCTATGATGAAATTAAGAGAAATTATCGAAGCCCAAGGTGGAGATCCAGCTGTAGCATCAGATAAAATTGAAGCTGCTCCGTATACACATACAATAACAGCAGAAAAACCAGATATCGTCTACGCCCTAGATAGTTTCAGTATTGGTTTAATGGCGAGAGCTGCTGGTGCTCCTAAAGATAGTAACGCAGGAATAATAATTCATGTTGATCGAGGAGATATCATCAAAATCGGAGATCCTATTGTAGAAATTAGATCTCATTCAGAAGGGAAACTCACTGAAGCAATTAACATGATGAGAACCGCACCACCTATAATTTTAGAACAATCTGTACTAGAACACATAACCGGAATTCAATAATCTCAACTTTTTACTTACAAAATCGAATACTTATCTATTCAAAATAACCATCAAGTGAATTTTGAGTATATCCACATAGATTTTTCTCTTGAAGTTTTCGAATCAATACTTCTGGACGTGATGAGAAAATATGAATATCATTTTTGCTTGTTATATTAGCGGGAAGAACTTTTTCAATTGATTCTTGTGATTTGAAATTAACAGAGATTGGATAGTCATTTGTGTATACGACCGAACCAAAATATCGTTTTCTACGCTTACCCCACTTTTGGTTCTCATTAACTATATCAAATAAATTTGAAATATACCTACTAACCTGTTTGAATGCTAATTTTTCAATACTAGAATTAATTTTTGAATACGTTTTAACCTCAATGACCCCAAATACAACCTCATCATCTGTTCTTCGAATTACGACGATATCTGCTCTGCTTCCAGCATTTAATTTTAATTCCTCAAACTTCATAAAATTGTATGAGTGTAAAAGGGCAGCAATAAGAGATTGAGATTCTTGCCATTTGAACTGTGCCCATTCAGATCTACTGGTAGGAATTACATCTCTCTTACTCAAGTAAATTAAAATTACATCTCAACAATATTTGCTTTGTTATTCACTTTTAAACTGGAGTAATTTGATTTATAAGGGTGGAAGGGTATTATGATAGTAATGTCAGTAATAGTTCACACTCGTCACTCGGTTCAATTATTGAAATATATTACTAGGCATTTTAATGGAATTACAGGATATAATTTGATTATTGTTAATCCAAATAATGTCGAAATAAAATTCCCAGTGTATCCCAATTCAAATCAATCTGTCATTGTGACATTATTCACCAAACTCGCAGGTGCTTTCATAATTATTAAGGATCGATACCTAAGCAAGGATGAGAGGCACAAGCGTGTTCAAGTGAAATTTTACAAAGACGACGAATTTTTCAAAATCAAAATCACTGGAAGCCTATATATTCCTCCTGGCAAGTTTTTGAAGTTGTATAATCTAGTTTTATGGTACTATGTAAAGTATATTACAGGCCAAAAACCATCTCTAACTACTAAAGGGATGTTGATGGTAGATCAATGGAAGAAAGAAGAAAAGAACCTGCGTAAAACGATTAATCTACTTCCGCGAAATAGAGTTGTAAGCTTTACACCTCATCCGTGCAATTTGTGTGGTGAAAGTACTTACACTCGAAATGAATGGAAATTAAAATTAGACCGATTATCCAGTGGTTTTAATGTGGAAACTTATGTCTGTGAGAAGCATATAAACAAATTAATTTAATTTTACAATTCCAGAAAATTTTCATAAAGTGTATTGAATCCTTTCATACTGGGGTCTGTGAAGAAGGTATTACTCATAAAATTACTCCCTCCTAAGATCATAAAATTACCTAGATCTAACGTACCAAAGACTCCAATTGAAAGGTACGTCCTCAACACAAATCCTGCTACAGTTTCTACATTTATTATCCATCCAATTTCAGAGGTATTTTCGTTAGTTGATTTAACTTGACTCCCATAATAGAAAAATTCGTCAACACCATCAGATATTTGATTTCCAGTGAAATTAGAAACTTTTTCTGGACAACAAGCAAGGGGGAAATTTAGATAGGAACCAATATCTTTTGAAGAAAATTCTGCATTAAATCTTGAGATATGATTATTTATTTGAGTCGAATTGGACAGTCCTTTCAAATTAGTTAGAATTACTAAAGATCCGCCGTCTCTAACATAAGTTTCATAATTATCCATCTGTTCATTTGAAACAAATCGACTAATCGAGAAGTTTTGTTCGGTTAACGCTTCAGAAAATTTTGTTAAAATGATAGAATCGTAAACAGCGAGATCAATATTATCGCTATCAAGAAGGGCATGGTTAACGATATAACCTAAAGAACGTAAATACTCCTCAAAATTGATATATTCAGCATATGGATGCCCGTAACCATTAATTGAAGTCCTGTGATCGAAAAGAATTTTACCAATCGGGTTGGATTTTAGATTTATTCCATATGTAAAAGTATTAGAATTTGATGAGGAAATATTCAACGAATAAAATCCAGAACTCTCTCTTCCTTCAAAATTTAAAGTAAGTAAATTACCCCAAGGATAGGAATCAATTTTGATTCCATCTATCAACTCAGTCCCATTCCCATTAAATTGTAAGGCTCCTATTGTAAAAGGATCTATACCGAAGTTACTTATTTTCCAACTGCGACTCCAAGTTTCACCGAAAAATCTTGAATGTAAATCCACCTCATCTGGAGCATGAATAGAAGTAATAGTAGAAGAGCTATTAAATAAATTATCAGAATTACCAGATAACAAATCGACATTTAGTCTCCCCCAACCGGTTAAACTATTGAATTCTTCATTTTCCCAGCCTATGGTTAGCGATGTGTAAATTGCTTGAAGCTCATTTAAACTTGGATCTAAACCTTGTTGCCTCAATATATGCATCAATTGACCTATCTTCCCAGTAACTCGTGGTGCAGCGAAGGAAGATCCTCTTTTATTTACTTCAATCCCTGATTCTAAATATTGGGTAACATATTGACCAAAATAGCTTACCCCTCCAACTGCATAGTCAGCTGCGAGAGAAGAATTATTAGGGTCATAACTATTAACACCAATGACCCATGGATATGTTGCTGGCCAATCAACGTGACCAATATCAAGAAAAGAATCAGTTCCTGTATTTCCACTTGCAGCAACAAAAATAGTCTCATTTTGATATTTCACAAAAACTTCGTCCAATATATCAGTCACATATGGAACTGAACCTAATGAGAGATTGATAATTTCTACTTCAGCTTCTTCAACTAACCACTCAATAGCTGCCAGTATACTTTGGTATGTTAGAACTCCGATATTGTTTATTTCATCGTAAGAAGCAATTCTAGCAGAAAAAATTTCAGCGTTGGGTGCTTCACGATGAATAATATTGCAAACATGTGTACCATGATTAAGATCATCGTACAATTTGTTATCATCATAAAAAAAGCCAAACTGAGTAGTTGTGAACGATTTGTATTCACTAACAAACGATGATTGGGCTTCTGAACATCCGCTGTCCACGACACCAATTCTTACAGTGAGATCTTTGTCATCATCAATAACCACGGGAAATATTAACTGTGAGAATATAAAACTGGCTAATAATAATCCAATAACAAAGATTGAAATTGAGTATGTAGAAGTTTTATCTCTCATGATCGATATTGTACACACAACAATAATTATCTTCAGTACTTTATATATCCAAATGACAATTTTATTTTGTTCGAAGATATTCCAGACTGGTCATTTCTCACTAAGTGATTCCAGGTTATTCAAACAAACACTATGGACTTGGAACATGTGAATGTAAAGTAGCTCAAAAGAATTTTGTAATTCAATATTCAATTGAGTAGTGGTGACATCATCTCACCGGATCGTCTGAAAGTCTTACTCTCAGCGTTCAAAAATTTGTATGTACAATTTAGATGATGATAATCCTATACCAATATTATGTTTGTTCATGCTTACAAAGGTTTTCCTATTAAGCAATTTATACCTGGCATAGGCTTACCACTCATTAACTCCAAGGTAGCACCACCACCAGTTGATATATGAATATTCTCCGGAATTTCATCTATTTCAGCGATATTTATTGCGTATACTGTGTCACCGCCACCAATAATTGTGTTTACTGATCTCGAAAAAATAGAATTAGTGACTGCGATTGTACCTGATTTATACAGTTCGTTTTCAAATACACCCATCGGACCATTCCAAATGATTGTATTAGCCTTCTCAATGACTGCAATAAATAATTTCTCAGACTTCGGACCAATATCCAATCCCATTTCTAAATCAGGAATCTGATCTGATTTCACAATTTTTGCCTTTTTATTCTCTAAAATTGGTGTTTCAAAATTATGACCTACTCTCACATCGATTGGTAAGTGAATACCAACTTGATTTTTCTCAGCAGTGAAGATAATTTCTTTGGCTACGTCAATCATATCTTCTTCAACCAATGAAGTTCCAACATTTCCCCCATTTGCAAATATGAAGGTAAATGCCATTGCACCCCCTATTATTACATCATCAACAACATCAACAAAATTCTTTAGAATTTCTAATTTTGATGATACTTTCGCACCCCCAACAATTGCTAATGATGGTTTTAAGGGATTCGAAGTCGCTGCAGTTATCCGTATGAATTCTTTTTCCATTAAAAATCCTGTGTATCCAGGAATATAACGTGTAACTCCCTCAGTCGAAGCATGTGCTCGATGAGAAGAACCAAAAGCGTCAGAAACAAAAATATCACCCAAAGAAGATAAATTCTTTGCTAATTGTGGATCATTTTTAGTCTCTCCCTCATGAAATCGAGTATTCTCCAACAATATTACTTGATATGTTTCTTTAGAAAGTCCCTCAACTAATGATTGAGGTTCAGAACCAATTAACTCAGATGAAAACTTTACCTCTCGATTGAGAAGTTTGGATAAATGTGCAGCAACAGGCTTTAGTGAATATTTTTTGTCTACTCCTTTTGGTCGCCCAAGATGGGACATTAATATTAGATATCCACCATTTTCAAGAACATAATTTATAGTGGATAAGCTTCGAACAATCTTTGTGTCATCAAGTACGATTCCATCCTCAATTGGTACATTGTAATCAACCCGACATAATACTTTGACATTGGTTAGGTTGACATCTCTTATTGAACTAAGCAATATATGTATGGTCTACAATTTCTTTGTATTATTATTGATTGATTTCAAAAGAAAAAGACAATATCAATTCATAGAATAAACAATTCTCGTTGATTTAAATCAAATTAGATAAGTTTTTTTTATAGAGAGTTCTTGGATACTATGTGACACAAAAATTACATATTGGTTACGACCGAAAAGATCCGGAAAAAAAAATTGAAATACCGATTGATATATTTAAACGGCATTTTGCAGCTCTAGGGTCATCTGGTTCGGGGAAAACGGTCCTAGTCAAGTGTGTGATGGAGGAAGCTGTGAGGGCTGGAATCCCACTTATACTCGTTGATCTTCAAGGAGATCTAGCATCTCTCGCATTAATGGGAGATAAGAAACTGATGGAATCGAAGGGAACGCCCGGTTCTTATTGGGAAGATTACAAGAAAAAGGTTCAAGTAGCAATATTCACTCCAGCTTCTGCTAAAGGTATATCCATCTCCATGAATCCTTTGAAGGCTCCACCTAGAAACTTAGATCCAGAAGATATGATACAAGCAATTGACAGTGTAGCAAATACAATTGCAGGAATTTTACATTACAAAACTGAAAAGGGTAAGGGAGCTGAAGTTAAGGATTACCTTTATTTGTTACTTGAAGCCCTATGGGACCAAGAAAAAGACGTTGCTTCTTTTGGGGCACTCGCCAATTATGTAATGAGCGATGATGAGTTACTTGACGAAGCTTCTCAAGCCATGGTTGACGAAAAAACAAAGCGGGAATTAGCTAAAAATATCAAAGGGTTAACAATTGGTGCTGAATCATTGATTTTTAATTTGGGTATGCCGCTCGATATTGAACGTATGATGACTTGGGCAGACAAAGGGAAGACCCCCGTCAACGTGATTTATCTAAATACCCTTAGAAGTCAATCCGACAAAGTAAATTTTATTGCAGATACAGCAACTCAAGTGTACAATTTCATGTTAAGAAATCCATCAGACAAAGTCCAACTAATCTTTGTTTTAGATGAACTTGCAGGATTAGTCCCACCAATTAGAGCCCCCCCAAGTAAGAGACCAATTCAATTGCTATTAAAACAAGCGAGGAAATACGGGGTCTCTTTACTACTAGCCACACAAAACATATCTGATGTAGATTATAAATCATTAGGACAGGTTGGGACATGGGCTCTTGGAAGATTAATGGCGAGACAAGATATCGAAAAGGTCAAAGATATTATTCAATCTATTTCACCTAATGAAACTGAGGATATTCTTTCCTCAATTTCAAGGCAAAAAGCAGGTGAGTTCATGATATTAGCACCTGATGTTTTTGATAAAGTGCAAAGAATTTCCGCACGATGGTTGGTAACAAATCACACGACACTCGATGATAAGAAAGTAGAGGAAATCATGGATTCCACGGGTATCCGAGAAAAGTTTCCGGAAGCAATACCCAAACGGAAACGATCCAGAAAAGAAGATCAAGTCACAGGAGACGGGTCCCCATTAACAGCAGACCAAGCAGGAGGAGTTGGTATTCTTACTGAAAGATATGATGAGGACGCCACTCCTGAAGAAATTGAAGTTGCCATCCCTATTGTAAGTAAAGCGTCAGATCTATCCGAAATAATGGAGATGAAACCCCTTGTACTATCTGCAGAGGAACTTTCTGCCCAAACTGGTAAATCGGCCAAAGTTATGTCAAATCAGCTTGACAAGCTGGTTGGTGAAAAAAAATTAAAAGTCGAAGAAGTCAATGGTGTAAGTGTTTATTGGTCACCAAAACACCAAATGGACCCCAAAAACAACATATTGGGACCACTATATCGATTTCCGTTAAAATTCCCACAGGGATCTGCGAAGAAAATGATGAGCTCAAGAATTCCCAGCACCCTCGGAATACGCAGAAAAGCTGAGATCAAAAAACAAATACTCGTTTATGTTCCCCTGTGGAGAATAAATGGTACTATTAGTGAGGGAGAAAAACGTAAATTTAGAAAGGACATAAAAGCCATTAGAGGATTCTATTTTGTAAACGGAAATACTGGAGGAGTGTTAGATCTTGATGAAAAAGAAAAGGTGATCAATTTCCCTTTTGTAGATATTGACCCCGAGGAATTGAAGACATTTGAAAAGAGCCCAAATGTTGAAGCTATTATTCTTGACGATTTGGATAATAAATTTTCAAATCCAGTTTTGAATAGACAAGATGCGTTAGATGTATCTGAAGAAAGGTTAGGTTTGATGCTGAACAAAAAAGTAGTACCCAGCATTGTCTGGATGCCTTTTTGGGAATTTACCCTAGAAGACAAAGATACTAAAGCTAAATCAAAATCTTGGATTGATGGGCATTTCGGTCATTTAATACCCAGAGCTAGCCCAATTGATGATGAAGACAACACCGAAGCATTTTTCAATATATAATGATTGGAAATTAAAGCAGAAATGATAAAACGATAGAATTTCATAATCTTAGCCTACAACTCTGTAAGCATTTCGCACAACATTTTAGAAACTTATTGTAAATCACGAGAATATGTCTAAGTCATCTACAAAAAAAGATGAATCCAAAAAAAATAAAGACAAAAAACCAATTGAATTCAATATGTCTGATGGTGTTTCCTGGCATGATTTTGCAGCCATTTTCGTAATGTTTTTTGTCTTTTTATGGAAACTTGTTCGCTTAATATTAGCCCCGTTATTCTGGGTTTACGGCGAAAACGTACGAATGTTCAGATTCGTTAGAGCGAGCAGTTCTGAAAGACCAATGACAGAGGATGAGAGATTATTCGTCGAGAGTATTCCATTCATATTGTCTTTGACAGGTGCTGTAGGTGGTGTCCTCGTAGGTGTATTTGCCGCATTTTCACTTTCAGAGGATATTGAAGATTTTATTGATAAACTCAGTTTTGATTTTCTCGGAGGAATCTGGGACGCTATTGGCACTATAATTGGAGCAGTATTCGGTGCTTTATTCTGGGTTTTGAGAAGTATGGGAAGTGGTCTTGGATGGGGATTCAATCTCCTTGTGGACGCTTTTCAACAAAACGTATTTTTGGCTTTTATGGGGCTAGCTTCTTTCGGTATTGTATTATTACTGATATGGGTTGCTCTTGCTGAGAAAGGTGTTTTCCAAAAATTATTTGGTTTCGTTGTTCGATTCTTTAGATGGTTAGTTGGATCTCCTGAGAGATTTCGATTCAGAATGGATAATTATTATCGTAAAATGAACCACTGGCTTTCAAAGAAGCTTGTTGGTGAAGATGCATTATTAACCAGGACTCAAATTTACTTCAAAAGATCGGTGACCTATACCTTAATTGCATCATTTTATTCATTCTCCTCAGGTATTTACATAGGAATAAGTGAATCTAACTCATCTGATCAATTAAGTCAAGATTGGCAGATAATCCTCTTTATTGCGGGAGTTTTATTTGTAGCCGGAATACTTTCAGGTACCTTATTCTTTGCTCTCATTGCGAGGTTCCTTGATTTATTAAATAGGAAGAAATACATTGCACCAGAATTCAAAAATGATGATGATTCTGTCGATGAAGCCAAAATGAAAGCTCGTAAGGATGAAGATGTAAAAGAACGTGCAGTAGCACATGAGGAATACGAGAAAACTATGGCCAAAATGGCTGAGAAGCCTTGGAAAAAACGGGAAGCAGAAAAAGCATCAAAATCAAAAACTAAACCAAAAGAAACGCCAAAAGCATCTGATAAGGCAGAAGAATAGAATTTCAACTATAAAATAATTGATCGCCGAAAATAAAATACACACAGTTTAGCAGATCATAGTAAAATTCAAACTAGTAATTACAAACGATTTTATCATCGAATGTGCGAAAAGTATAATAAATATATTAATTATTTGCTAATTATGAAAAGTAAAACCACAATTGTATATTTATTGTTGTTAGTTATAATGCTCGATACGGGAGGTCAAGTTAACGCTGACCAGTGGGACGATATCAAGTCTGCAAATAAGATAGTGGTTGGAATGGACACGACGTTTCCTCCCTTTCAATACATAGAAAATTTGGAAGCAGTGGGATATGAAGTTGATCTGTCAATGAGATTAGGAGAAATCCTTGGTGTAAACATCGAAATTCTTACCACTGCATGGGGTTCAATTATTCCTGATCTCCAAGCTGGAAATTTCGATATTATTATGTCTGCAATGACAATAACTTCTATTAGACAAACTCAAATTGATTTTACAATCCCCTATTTCTTTAATGGTCTAGGAATCTTTGTTCAATTTGGTAATCCATTTAACATCAATGATGTGATGGATGCAAATAGTACTTCAGTAAATATCGGTGTTATTACAGGAACGGGAGCAGATTCATGGGTTTCAAATAATTTGAATAATGGAACTAAATTAAGCTATACAACTGATACAATGCTTTATCAGGCATTCAATGATGGTAATGTCGATGTAATTATTCATTCATGGTATTCAATTGGAACAGCAGTAGAAGGCGGAGTTCTTACAGGAGAAATGCCAGATTATGGATTCAACGCGAACGAAGAATTTGGGATTGGAGTTCGAAAAGGTGAAACACAATTATTGCAAAACCTTAACAACGCCATAACAACAATGTTTATAGATGGATCTTATTCAAACATAACTAGAACTTGGTTTAATCTAGATGGTATTGCAAATCCTATAGTACAAACCACAAGCGTGTTAGTTACAACATCTACAGATACAACAACCACGACATCTACAGATACAACAACTACGACATCTACTGTAACAGAAACTGATCATACTGTAGAAACTTCATATGACATCTCAACTTCTACTATTATTGAATCAAAAGCTGAAGTAGCCTATAGTCCTGTAACAATGGGTATTATTTTTGTGATTGGAATATGGTCTTACTCAATAAGAAAACGTCAATCTAGGAATTAATTTAATTATTACAAAACAAACAAATGTAGGATCCATAAATATGCAGATGCAAAGATCAATCTAACAAAAGTAGCCAAACCTTGGGTTTTAATGAATTCACCCCAGCCAATTTTCTCACCCGTCTTGCGATACAATAA
>JAAFKL010000074.1 GCA_021399405.1 Candidatus Heimdallarchaeota archaeon
ACATCCATTTCAGTTATCGGGTTGGGTTTGATCAGGTTAATAATAGAGACCCCTGCAATTACAAGTACAATTACTGAAAAACCGATTATTCCATACATTTTACTTTTGTGCATCATACATATATCAAAAAATGACAGAAATTATAAACTTTTATTCATTTAACCGAAATCGAAATTAATTCAAATGCTCAAGTATATCTTGGATGCTGTTCATAGATTCGAAACAATATTTTAACTAATATTATGCAGATTATTGGGTCCTTGGCTCCTCAATCTAAATAATACTATTAAAAAAGAAGTAAAATATGTTTCTGTCAATGATTAATTAGTAATTATTCTTTCAAGGAAATAAATTAACCACACTAATTTTTTAAGTGTTTGAAACACTGAATTAGTGTGGGAAACAATTCTGATAAGGCATCAAATGTATTGGGAATTGTCCTTGTAATAATTCTTCTAATCATGTACGTTCCAGATTATATCAATTTACCAGATTCTTTGGATCAAAATCCCCCATCACCTATTAATCTGATTGATGATACATTTGATGGACCGTTTATGGGTTGGTATGATATTGGAATTAACTTTGAGTTGTTATTTTTCATACAGTCAGGTAATAGGAGAGATGAATCCTATGCATTGTACACAAAACAGGCACTTGCCCCCTTGGGTATTGATGTTAAGATATTTGCAAAACCATGGGGTCAGTTTGTTGGCGATCTAACCGATTCTTCCTCAGCTGGAAAGGTATGGGATCTGACTACAACTGCTTTTACTGTTGGTGGACCAACACCAGATTTATCGTGGCTCTACCATTCAGATGGATACTGGGGGGATACCATCATGCAATTGGCAGACCTTGAATACCAGGAATGGCAACTATCAGATGTAGGATTAAACCAGACTAAAGATATTGATCCTCTAATCAAAGCAATTGATAATGAACTAAATCTAACTAAAAGATATGAATTACTTGAAGAATTCAATGAATTGTTTTTCACCAAATTACTCTGGAATATACCTCTAATCGCTGAAAGTAATCAAGCAGCGATGTGGAGGGGTTTTGGTGGAGCAAATAATGAATTGTGGGATCCGCAAGAAGGTATAGTTCTCTCTAGCTTTCTAGGTGCTTCTTGGGATCCGATATACACATCTCTCCAGAGGTCATCAAACTCATCAAGCATTAGATTGGCAGTTAACAATCAAAGGGAATTCAATCTGGACCCCTTCCAGAGTCTTGATGATGAACAAAATACACAGACAGACTGGTCATACAAAGGTGAATTCTTGACATTTGACAAAAATAATAATCCCCATCCCAATGCTGCATGGAATTTCTTTACCAGTGATATTGGAGGTACTTGGGATGATGATGGCAATGTTTCCACTCCAGAAATATCAGTAACCCAGTATACTTTCTTACTTAGAGATGATGTTTACTGGCATGAGACATTAGATTTTGAGGGAAATATTGTTCCTGCAGAGAGGGTGGATGGACTTGATTACAATCTAACCCTCACAATGTATGATATGGCAAGAGAGAGCAGTAGTTTCAATATTAAAGATGAAGATAACTGGAAATCTCTTGCTGATTGGAGTGTTTCATCTACAATCTTTCCAAATGATACTGTTACCATCCGAATACCTAATTCTCTAAGAACTCCAGATGATCTGATCAGGTTCGGTAACCTAAATCCATTGCCTTCCCATCTGCTAGGTGGTGATCTGATTTTCTTCAATTCAACATCGCAATTGAATGAGACCTCACATCTATTTTCTGGAATGTCTTTCGATCCGTGGGACACCTTCCAGTGGAATTCCTTTGAATCTTTTGAGGGTAATACTGCGGTTGGTCCATACCAGATGGTTGATTATAATTTTAATGAATTACATTCATTTGCAGCTAGATCTGATTACTGGTATCCCAACGAATGGGATGTTTCTCTATTCCACACACCCAATGCTGCAGATACAGAAATTATAGCATTTGAAACCACCAATGGAGTGGATCTTGGTCTATGGGGTGGATCTAATTCATTCTCACAGCTTTCATACTATCATGCCTGGGCAGAGGTTGGGGGAAATAAGGCAAAGCCAGTTTCTCAAAACATTGAGTTTATAGAATATGTGGTGATTATAGACCAGAACGTAGAACTGATAAAATTCGAAGCAGGAGAAATTGATATTTATACATCAACATCGCTAGGTGTATCAAAAGTAGATGAACATGCAGACAATACTGACCTAATCCTAAAAAATGTCTCTCCCAATGAGAGTGCAAGGATATTATTCTTTGACCTGACCCATGATCACCTGAAAAAAATAAATATCAGACTAGCTATCGCCCATACACTAGACCATGATAAATTGGTAAACATTCATGATGGATTTGGAATACCCTGGTGGAGTGTTGCTTATCCCAATAAGCAATCAGGTGATACAGATTGGGATACCATCCAGGATCCACTAGCATACGATTTCTCCATGGCAAGAGATCTGATGAGATTGGAGGGGTATGGTGCAGCAGATTCAAATGATTACATTCCAACTGCAGACATTCCTGATGTGGCAGATATTATTGATACCACCACCGAGGGTTCTGGAGGAGTCATCAATTTTGAAAACAACAGGGATTACTGGGCAATTAGTATTGTATTCACCTTGATAGCGATTGTGATCAGAAAAGGATTGCGAAAGAATTTCTAGTCGAACCTGAATCCCAACTCTTCCAGCTCTCCCCTCAGGTGTGGACGACGAGGAGTGCTAAATCCCCTAGCAACAACACCAGACCAGGCCTCATCCGGGGTCTGACGTCTCTCGGAACTGTAGAATTTGGCCAATTCCCCATCATAACCGGTGATTTTCGCTTTAATACCAGAATCATCATATTTCTCATAATGAATATTCACACCTGCTTCCAACCTGGGTTTCTGCTGGCTAATCTTCTCTGGCCAGCCAATACAGAGGCCATATACCACCAGCACTCCACTGGGAAAGTTCAACAGTTCTGAAACTTTCTTGGGGTGATTTCTCATTCCACCAATCATCACCGTACCAAGACCATATGATTCTGCTGCTGAGCACACAGACATCCCGGCAAGGGCAGCGTCAATGGTGGCCACCAGGGTATTCTCAAGGTTCTTACCCAGTGTTTTGTCATGCATCTCACATGCAACCTCCAGTCTTGAGATATCAGCACAGATAGCAATGAATACGGGACATGTCTCCACATGTTTCTGATTGCCAGCAAATTCTGCCAGTTTTTTCTTTACCTCCTGATCTCTCACCACCACAAAGCTGTAAGCCTGCATATTGGAAGAGGTGGGTGATCGCCTTGCAGAGAGTAGTATACTTGAGAGTAAATCTTCTGAAATAGGTTCTGAAGTGTAGTCCCTGATACTCACGTGTTTGTTGAGAGTATCTATTACTGACATGGAATTGTAATTTTCAAGGTTCATTTTACAAATCGATTTTGTTGTCACAATATTTGAGATCATCTCTGCTGATACATGAAAATAAGATTTGAAGTAAAATATCTGATCAAAATTCTACTGATTAATTTATGAGTGAAAAATATCGATAATTCAAATGTCAATGATTCTGGTAAAGATATGGAATCTATCTCATTATATTGAAAAAAGTACCAAATAGTCAATAATTAAATTTTATTGTATTGATTATTTTTATTTCTTTGATATACTCGTCAGTTGTTAATAATATGGCCTTGTATTGTAATCCCAATGCGACAACTACACTATCAATATACGATAATTTGTGATATTTGACCTTTAGTTCACCGATTTTAAAAATATTTTCTCTTGAGAGGGTGATTCCTTCCAAGGCAGAGTTCATCAGAGTTATTACCTGTACTTGTGCAGCTTTTTTTCCATATTTCTGTATAGCTTTGTAATAATGCTCCCCAAGAATGCT
>JAAFKL010000391.1 GCA_021399405.1 Candidatus Heimdallarchaeota archaeon
GGTTCAGAATTTTCGGTGCTCAGTTTAGAACGTTTACTCATTAATTTCATAAGTGTTTTCTAACTTAATTTCTTTTCTATTATCGCGGTTGGATATATTCCCAAGGTTCAACAATGTTCAAGATTATTTTACACAAATTTTATTGGATGTTATCAATTTGATACCCCCCTCGAGGAATTCTTTTATCACATCGCGATTTAGAAATCACTTCTTTACCTGCTGGAGACAGGTTATAATGAGCTTAATAACAAGTGTAACACTTAATATCATGCCAATTTGACAATCATAGAATACTAATTTGCTCAACAATATACCTTAATATGACAGAATTGACATTAAACAATACTATTAACCAATTATTTGATCGGTAATCCAATTTTTCATAGCAAGTTCATAACCTTATAATAATTCATTTGATCTCTATTGTTCAGTAATTTATGAGATTAGGAGCCCTCTTATTAATATTAATATTAACATTTCCTATAATGTCTGCAGAAGGAGCTTATGCAAACTGTGGATTGAATGAGCTATGTTATGATGAGAATTTAGATTTTTCAAAGGGAGATGCAATAACTTGGAGCTATCTCTCAGCCCTAAGGGATGGTGAGAGACAACAAGATGATGAGGGACGTTATGTTGATAATATGATATTTCAAGTTGAAATAAACATAGATATTCGTGGTTTTTCTTCTAAGACGCTTGGGGAAAATTCTCAATATGCGTTCACTGTGTCGTCAATCTATCACGGCAATGTTATCCAGGTTAACTCTTACAACACTGGAATAGGTTTTATATATCGAACTATCAATAATACCGAGGTTGGACCTGTAAACTATTTAATACAATATGCGGAAGATTCCCCATATACCTTACATGAAAATGAAGATCGAAAAAACATGATTAATAAGTCCATTATTGATGGATTTTTACAAACTGAATATTTTGTTTTAGAATTAACGGAAGCGACAAATGAAATTATTAGAGGAGATTGGGTAGTTGAAAGGATTAATCTGAAAACAGGTTTACTTGATTATCGAAATGCAACTTATCTTCAAGATGGGGTACTTTCAAATATAATAATACAGCTTGATGGAATCGTCAGTGATGAAATTCGCTTAGGTATTCCGTTTCCTGTAATTGTGGGGACTGGAATTATGATTTTGGTCATATCCAGCGTAATATTGTATTTTTATCTTAGACGTCAAGAAAGATAATGTAGTGAAGAAAAGCAGGCCTTATCGGTTAATCTATTTTTCTTTATTGGGTCTATGGAGATTGTGGGAATTGTTTCATAAGAAAAAAAAATCAGGAATTTCTAGAATATTTTATAATCAGAATTTTATTAAAATTATAGTTTTAGGATTTGAAATAAACAAATTTTCCAATTCTTGTGAAAGATATAGAAAATTATTCAAGGTACTAGTTATCAGTAGGAAGTTAAATATTAAAGTTTTACAGGTTAATATTGTGGAACATCCATTTGTAACTGCTAAAACAGTTTTGGATAAGGAATTGAATAATCAGGGTTCTTCAGAAAAGAATATAGTTTACTCAAGTAATAAACAAAGCCTATACACGGTGTGTGGGACAGGTTATGAAGGAGAAAATATTAAACAATTTCTAAAAAAGCTCGAGAATAACAAAATCCAACAATTAGTAGATATAAGAGAAATTCCCAATAGTAGGAAACCAGGGTTTAGCAAGAACAGATTAATTGCGGCATTGACCTCATTGGGTATTGAGTACATACATTTCAAATTATTGGGTTCACCAAAAGTGATACGACATGCATTAAGAGAAAATAAGGATTATGAGTCGTTTTTTGAAAAGTATAACGAATATTTAGAAAATCAAGTCGAGACGATGAAAATTTTGGAGGAATTAATTTTACACGGGAAAACAGTTTTACTCTGTTTTGAAAAGGATCACAATAAATGTCATCGAAAATCAGTTTTATCCAAATTGAAAGAAGCAGGATACGGTATTGAAGATATCTAAGTTGTAGGGGTTGTAACTTTAAGTTGGAGTCTTAGAATTTCCACTAAGTATTGCTGCAAACTCTGGTGCCCCGAGCACCCCAAATTTTGTTACCAACCCAAATACGCGGAATTTGGGATGAAGGTTCGATTTCATGCAGCTTATGCTGATAGGATGACCTAAATTTTCCCTCTCAAGCTTTCTCCGGTCAGGAAGATCGCGATACATACTCTCCATCTCCCGATATTCATTCATCCTTGCTTTACTCATTTGAAAAACCATATGGCAGTGATATCTAATGCAATATTCTAATTTGGGAATATAACTCTCCCACCTTGGGCCGGGTGATTCATGGTCCCTCTCCAAGCTATTGACAACTACTGATATTGTACCAAAATAATGCCCATGCTGTTTGAGCAAGTTGAAAATATCGTGCAATATCTGATCTCTATATCCACGTGAGGAATGATGTTCAACGTATCCCATTGATTGGTGACTGCTACTGTAATTATTAGCTATGATATCAGATAAGTTATCAATTATAATTAATCCAATCTTAGCAGGATCTGGGAATGATTTAAGATTTTCATATAACTCATCCAGACTACTTGCATAACATCCAATCAGATTCTTATCTATCTGAGATCCACTGAGCCGATGATACTCGTTCATGGCGACAATATTGGGGAGTATGGGTTCATATGATGAAGTAAAATAAACAACTTGCTTATTCCATCCACCATCTTTCTTGTATTTCATCATTTGTAATGCAATAGATTGGCAAAATTTGGATTTCCCAATTGCTGGGGGGCCTACTAGCTCAATTACGCTACCAGATCTTATACCTGCAGTCTCTGTCTGTGAAAATATATACCCATTTGATAACTCCTTGTTAAGGTGGAGCATATTTGTTTCTAGATAGTCGTACTCTTGTTTGATCTTATCTGCGCTGAGGAGATTTCCTCCCCTCAATCTTGATAACTGTCTGAACAGAATTTTGGCACTCTGATCAGATATTCCATCTATGTTTTCTAAGTCTCTTTTACTGGTTATCAATAATTGTCTGGGTGCTGCATACCCAGCACAGGTAAGTGCTATTTTGACACGTTTAATTGCCGACGGTGACCGAAACCCTGATTCTTCAAGGAATTGATCCATCTTGATATCTAAATTAGTGACTAATGTCATTATCAACTAAATACTGTGAAATATATATAAGTAAAAACTGTATAGTAGTTCAAGAAAAGTTGCAAAAATTTTGATTGTTTCGATCAATTATGGCTTTGTGGGTTTTGACAGGACGGATATAATTGACCTCTTCCCTTTCTGCTGAAACTAATAGAAATTCTGGTTACTATATTGTTGGGTATAAAATTCCATATGTTAAAATTATTCATGGAGACAATACATTATTTTTATTGGGTACAATAATAATTATATATTGGGAAACTTATAATAGTATAACATGATTAGAGAAATTAGTGATTTCTTAACTGAAGTGAATGAAATGCCAAAACATGGAAAAATACCATTTACTACTAAAATTCAGGACACTGGTGATAGATCCAGATTAACAATACCTAAGCCAATTAAAGATTTAGGAGATTTACAATGGAAAATTAAGATTAAGGATAATGCGGCAATATGGAATATTGATGAAAAAGCTTTTGCGAATAATCCTAATATGTTCAGACCTCACAGAATTGATAGAGAACAAATGTATGTTGCATTTGAAATTTCAGTAGATGTCAAAAACCTCCTTGGGATCCCAATCGAAAATTTCTATAAGTACGAAGAGTTGAAACAAGAATTGATGGATCGTGCTTTGTTGACATTATTTGATAATGATAATTTAATTGAAACATTTCAAACATTGGAAGATGCATTCACGGAGATTTATTCTCATTATATAGTGGATGATACCTTGAAATTAGATGATCAACTGATCGACTTTCGATTCCAATCAAAAGATAGCTATATTGAACCAGGATACAATGATGAAACAGGGGAATACGTGCATTTGAAGAAAGGCAAGCGAAATGACGGATCGACTTACTTGAGTGAGATATAGAATCAATATTTCTTAAACTAGATTTTTGATCAACCAATAAGAATGTGTAATAGGCTTATTCACAGATGTGTAGATCATCTATCATGCACTTCCTTGAATTTATAAGGAGCGTAATCTGGATTAATTTGAGTGTAACTTATGAAATTAAAAATTTCAATCGAGCTACCATATTGGCTAAGTATCCCTGATAAGCAAATTTTCAAAAGTAAATTAAATGACAAATTGATATACAATATGATGATTAATCAAGATTATTGGAGAGTGAGGGGTGTAGGAGCAGATAATGGAAAATCACTAATTAAAAATGAACGTGATGTGATAAATCTAAATACGCTCAAAACCTATGATACATTGCCGTCAATACTTGAAACTAACTTTGAGGAAGCTCATCATTTTATTGAAAAATTACCATCCGTCATGGAGTTTCTCATTGAGAACAGCGATGAAAAGTCACATGCACTAGAACTCAAACTTTCAGATCAGTTTACTGGAATCGATTCAATTTGGAACGAAATTAAGAACGAAATTAATATCTTCCTTAGAATTTATGCTTCAACGTTTGTCAGTCAAATAAAATCATACGCCATATATCATCTACCCGACACATACTATAATGCTAAGAACGTCCGAATCCAGATTAAAAGGAAAATTTCCCAACAAAAGAGGGATGGATTGAATTTGTTGATTTACCACTGCTATTCGAAAGAACACCAATGAATTTCCCCTCAGCATTGGTTTCCGATGGTGCTCTTGAGTACATCCAAACTCAATTAATTAGGAAAAGAATTACACCACATCTCTCTGTACGTCAAAACATCAAAGACTCTAGATTATTACGAGATATGCGGAATTATGTAATTCAGATCTCAATTCTACTTGAAACCTTGATGAAACCATTCCTCGAAAAAATGCTAGAAATACATATTGATATAATTTCGACATTAATCAAGTCGGATTCGTTGAGAGATTTTGTTAAATTCCAATTGCCACATTTCTTGATTACACCCAACATGGATTCTGAAAAGCTAGCTACTTTATTAAATCAACTCGAAGCGACGCAGAGCTTAGTTAGCTTGCGAAATCAGGTAATACACAACAATGCGAATCCACAATGGTCAGAAAATAATTTTCAAATGTGCAAGTCCACATTAGAGGTCGTTCACTTGATAGAAAATGAAATAGATTTTCAATTACATAAATTTCAAGTCAGAGAGTTAGCAATCGGTCATACTAGTCATGTACACGAACAAATGTTAAATGTATGGTTCATAAAAATCTTCAGCACGAGATCAGAGCAGTTGTTCTCAACTTACCATGGACAAATACTACAAAAATCAACATTGGACAGACTTATTCAAACAACAAATGAGGAAAGTGATTCCATAGAACCGGTTAAAATAGATTTGAACAATGCCCGGAGTTTTGTCTATAAGATTACAACAAGTGGAGAAGTGAGTTTTCTATTAGTGTTTTTTCCAACAACTGATAGTGAAATTAACTCTCAGGCATTGGATTCAACTTTGATTCAGATCAAAACCACATTAGGTGCTGAAATAAAATCAGACACAAATTTTGAGGTCATATTCTTCTTTTCAGGGTTACCGTCCCAAACGGAGCGGGAATTGGGAGCAATTTTAAAAGATCTATTTCTGAAACATAATTTATCTCTAGTCTTTTCAAAAAAACACCTTGTCGTCAACAAGGATATGAAGCCAATCATTAAAATTTTTGAACATCATAATGGTACATTATCAGAGAAAGTGCTAATGGATCTGCTGCAAAATTCCAATCATTTCCAGAAATTTAACAATGATATCTTTCAATTTGTTCTTTATTTCCTTAATCATTTGAAAGTTGAACTTAAAGAGGGGATCAGATATTATTCTATGAATACGAAAATCAGCGAAATTATTGAGTAATGTTATCGTAAGATGAGAGGTCCTACTTAAGAGGAAAAGTCGATCCATTTTCTTAGTCACGTACGAGTAAATTTTACATTATTTCCTGTAGATCTTATCAATTTCTTACCCCCTGCAAGGAATTCTTTTATCATATCGATGAGTTCATGGTTTGAGATGGCAACCGCATTTATCTTGATTAATACCGACGTCGCTGCCGAGGAGGAAGTGATGGGCCAATTGAAGTCAATACCCGAGGTGAAGTCTGTACACCTTGTTTACGGCATTTACGACCTGATTGTACAAATTGAAGCCGAAGATTTAGACACTCTGAAGAAGGGAGTGACTGAAAACCTCCGAGCAATTGAGAAGATTCGCTCTACTATGACAATGATCGCTGTAGAATAACTAGTATACAGTTTCAAGTCTATTAATAACCAGAATCTAAACAATCTTAAATGTCCACAGGAATTTTAATATCACTTTTGTATCTTTAAGATTAAGCAGGATGAAGCGATATATCGAAATAAAAGAACAACTGCAGGGAACATTCCCAGGGTACTATTTGAATCTAACTCTGGAAGAGATTTACTTTCTGTTAGCAAATCCCGTTATTTTAGCTACTGTTGATTTGAAAGAGATATTATATACCTATCCCTTCTCGCAGAATAAAACCTTCATATTTCATCTTGAACCAGAAATTTTTCTCAACAAATTCGCTGTTGATCTCCTCACATTGGCTAAAGATGAAAAAATCGACATAACAGGTTCTAAAATCTTGCTTAATTGGTTATTAAATGAAGACATTAGAAATGAAATGAAAGAATATTTTGATCCAACAGAAGTATTTGAGACTGTCTGTGGATATTGTGAATATGATGAGGAACACGAAGATGGATATTGTGATGAGTTAACTAGGGTTATTGAAACTTCTGATTTCAACAACATTTGGATTGTTAAACGATTCCTAGGAAATAAAGACAATGTTCGTTGGTTTCAAGAATTTATCCGTCATATTTGGGATAAGACAACAAATATGGATGTTATATTTTGGGTTTTGAAAAACCGATTTAATTATAGCGTTCCTAATTCTTTATATTATACCCACCCTAGAGACTTTAATTATGAGTTTGAAGGGATTGTAACTGAAATTGAATATCAACCACTACTACTTAAAATTTTCAAAGACGGAATTGATAGAGGATATCATGTTATTGTCAAAATTGAAGATAAAGAACTTCTATTTGACATATGTGCAAATTTTCATTTTTATTATCCCGAGGTATCATTTGGAGAGATAGGGGAATTGATACCAGTATTCATGACATGCTTCAATAAATTATCATCAAAGAATGATGACGAAAATCGAATTATTACATTAATGGATAGACTGAATAGTGAGATATGCGTATACACGGATATTGCATATTGGGGTCTCAAAACCTATGTTTGGGACTGTTATAATGATTATGTTCATTATGATTACACAATTTTTGAAAATGACATTCGAAAATGGATTCGTAATATGACTGTGATGTCTCCAGATCAATGTCTAATTAGATGGAAGGGATTAGCAGAAATAATAATACCATTATGTGAAGATCAATATACCCTCATTTATTTCCACAGATTTTCTAGCTCACTACTCCATCGTAAACTAGCAAGACAATATATCACTGATCTCAGTCTTGTAGATACCTCCTATGAAGAAGAATAGTCAGGAATAATTTGGTGGTAATATATGTTGGAAATTCACCCATTACAGTTGACCGATATTCAGTTGTTTATACATGATTCATCTCTAGTTGATTGGTAGTAATGCACCCTCAATTTAGTGAACGAATTTGGCAAATCATTAAAACTTTGAATGAAGTTAATATTTCTTATATTAATACTGAGTACGTTTGTGGGAACATTTGCTGGTTTAATTTTAGCAAGCACCACAGTTCCAATTGGTAAACTATCTTCATCAATATCAAAGAAATTGCTGTGATTAGGACTTATCATATTCTTCTCACGATTACCACCACCAAGCCAAAACATATACTTGGGCAATTTTCCTTCGAGCCCGAACTCATAAAAATCCTAAGCACCAAGTGATAGTATTTCAACATCGATCAGATGTTATTTGCCATGTATCGAAATGGATTTTTTATGAATCTCCATATTTTTGGCCATGCTTGGAATATGATTAATATAGTTAATTTAATCATCTATATCCATTACGCTTATCTTTAGATAGAATGATCTTCTAGACTATGATACTTAATATGATAATCTGAAAGACCATACTTTGAACAGGATGCAATAAAAAAACAAATCTATCATTTAAGATATGAATAAGTTTACATTTTATAGCGTTATTTTAACATGGGTTTTCCAGCAACCTACAAGCTTTAAAAAACAAGTCAAGAGTTCTAAAATGAACAATGGGTTGTCAAAATGACTTTTAATCAAAATCAAGTACAAAAGACTCAGAAAGCAAAAGGTACAATTGTACTGTCAAAAAAACTAGAAGATGTTGAGCCTTTTGATTTTCTAAATCGATTTGAGGATCAAATATTTGCTGAGAGAATGAAATCATTTCGGCGTGAGAATGGTGTCCATCTTGAACAAGGAAAAATGAATCCCCTCGCTAGCGATTTTATAAATAAAAAAAATCCAAATTTAACCTATACAAAAGGGGAAATTGAACTTAAAAATCAAGTTTTTACTGCGAGAATTATTGAATGGGATCAGGATGATCAATTTATCCTGGGTAAACAAATCGTTGTATACATTATTGTACTATATTTAATTGCGATTTTATTTGGTGCTTTGGCCTCTATTGGGCTTCCTTTTTCGGGGATACAATTCTTAACCTATATCGGATTTATTTCTTATGTTGTATATACCCACCGTAAACAATTCCTGGATAGAAGAGAAATATTTCGATCCAAAGTAACTCGTGCCTTGATTCGAACTGAAGGGAGCTATGCAAATGCTCAGAATGTGAGAGCATCTCCAAAATTTATACTCCACAAAATCAGTCAAGAATGTCCCTATAAAGGCCATACGTTCCACCATGAATTGCCAAAAAATATTTCATTTTCTGATGCAATAATATGTATTGAATGTGGAAATTCTGTACTTCTTCAATATACAAAGGATGAAACTGGAGAGTTTCAAGTAATACTGGGAGGAGTTCGAACATCAAAAATTTCAAGATCTCATGAGGAAACACTCAATCAATTTCGCGAATTTTTGTTGCTTCAGCTTGACATGTCTACTTCTAATGAATTCTTGCTCGAAGATTTGCGTCAAAACTGGATGTATAAGATAAAAGAGAATTTTGGGTTTTCAGATCTAATCCACCTATTGCAGGAGACTCATCAAGAATTTGATGATATCAAAATTAAAATTGATACCAAAGGTACATCAGATAAATACGATGATCTTGTATTTGTTTATAATATTAATGTTCAAGAGACTAATTCATCACGGATTACTAAATTTGAATCTCCAACTGAATTAGAGAATCGAAATATCAATACGCAAGTCATTACAGACATAAACACAAATCTGAATTATCGAATCCAACCTACTGGTGTACCCGAAAATCAAGAAGAACAAGAAATCATTTCAACATTACATGAAAGCTTAGATGGATCTGATGATATAAATAAATATAAATCATCAAATGATGAGGAAATTACCAAAAAAGATGTTGTGCAAAGCTCATCCGAAACAATTGATCAACTAAGAAAAAGGTTAGATGAAGAGGAAGTTAATAATTGAGTGCAGTCTTAATAGGAATTACAATTTCTGGTTTCTTTTTGAATAAATTCACAAACTCATTTACTAATAAAATCAGTGATAGGATTGTAGGTAGACTGACTGATAGAAAGAAAAAAGTAAATAGTACAAATGAAAATGATGAAGTAGATGAAATACCTTCAAAAATGACCCAAAAATATCCAATGATTACTGGATTATCAGTACCATGGTTGACTACCCAAGGTGTATCTGATGGTTTCAATATTGAAAATATTCAGACAAAAGTAGCTTTTGATAAGAATTATGCAGTTGTACGATTAAATGTGAAGGACTTGGAAGAAATTCCTGAAATAAATGTAGTACAACAGGTGTTACGTTTAGGTCTCCCTCATCACTCTCATTTGGAAATAGACGATGTTTTGGAGGATCCAATGGATTTAGAAATCCCTTTAAAAACCAGTCTTCAATTTGATTCAAGAATTAAGGAATTGTTACAAAATGATATCCACCTTACAAAAAATTATCTTGAGATACCATTAGAATTTACAAGCCCGGTAAACCAAGTAAATGCTTTATTTTCAGCATCTTCAAATTACCAAAAATCTATAAATGCCCCTTTATCTGCTAAGTCACATTATCTAGAACCTCAAATTAAAACCAAACTGGACATTCCTTTTTATCGCAATCGGGTGGATTATGCTTGATCTAAAATCGAAGGTGAGCATAGTTGGTTAATAAAATCCATTCAAGAATTAAATTTTGTATAATTATATTTTTAGCATTTTCTATATTATCGCTTACAGAGACATCTAATGGCAATGTGATGGAAGAGATTGATGCACAATACACACGCTTAATCTGGGATAAGAACCAACAAAATATCTTTTATGGAACACAATATGGTGCACTCGGTAGATGGAATCTACAATCAGGTAATAATATTAATGAAGATTACATTATGAAGGGTAGCGTATCTAGTTTATCTTTGAATGCTAACAAATCTTTAGGGTTAATCACAACGAATTCGAATTATACAAGTATTTGGGAAGAAGGTGATATGACTTCTGTTGGGCAGTATGGTTTGAGCGACATAGAAATAACATCAGGAATATGGGACCCTTATATATCAAATATCTATTATACTGGAGATGGGCAGGGAAATATTACCAAGTGGGATTTATCTCGATCTAATACAAGTTTAATAATTAACTCAACTAATCTTCGAGATCATGGGATTTCTTTCTTTGAATTGAGTCAGAATGATAATTATTTAGCAATTGGGTTTGAAGATGATGTTGTATCTATAATAGATTTAACAGATTTTACGATCTTACATTCATTTGGAGATAGTCAATTTCTCTCAGATACGATTACGGATATAAAATGGTCTCCCAACGATAACTTAATTGCAGTGTCATATCTTTTTACTGATGTAAAAATTTGGAACATATCAAATGAATTACTGATAAAATCAATAATACCTGATAATGCATTAAATGTCTTCGGTGCTATGGATTTCAGTCCAGATGGTAGTTATCTGTTCATAGGTGCAAGTTCAACTTTTCAAATTTACGAAATATCAACTTGGGAAATAAGGACATTCTATTTTTGGGAGCATGGACTTGTCACAGATGCAATATGGACTGATGATAATCGGATTATAATCGCTGCAGCTTTGACCCTCGTAGTAACTAATGTTCCAAATTTGAATATACTTGAGAATGATCTCCTCTCTCTCGACTTTGGTGATAATTCATCGTTAGGAGAAATTGTATTTTATGGTATAATTGCAATTATATTGATATCGACGTATATGGGTATACCCGCCTTGAGAAGATATCATCCAATAGGTATTGGTTATTATTTTATAAGGGTACCAATTTTTGCAGCAATAGGATTAGTTTATTTGGTTAGTTTTCATATTCCCAAAATTCTCGAATATGTCAAAAATAAGGATCGTAGCTAATAAATTCAATTTTAATTCCTTAGTTGATTCTGACAAATTTGTAAATCATAGGTTGTTCGTCTTAAATAAATTTTTCTAATTTGCGTTCAAGTAGTTAATAGCACTCTGAGCAAGTACCGCAGTCCCAATTGGTAGACTATCCTCATCAATATCAAAGAAATTGCTATGATTTGGACTTATCATATTCTTCTCGCGATTACCACCACCAAGCCAAAACATAGACGTAGGCAGTTTTCCTTCAAGCCCGAACTCATAAAAATCCTCAGCCCCAAGCTGTGCTTTTTCAACTTCAACCAGATGTTCTTTGTCATAATATTCAGTAAATGCAGATCGGATGTGATCATTCAATGTTTTATCATTGACACCCACGCCATAACCTCTTAAAATTTGAACTTTGGCCGTACCCCCATGCATTTCAGCAGTTGTTTCAATGAATGAAGCGATTTTACCAAGAAGATTTTCACGGAGTTCTCGATCTAGTGTACGAAGTGTTCCTTCAATCCTCACAGAATCAGGAATAATATTCTGTCTAGTGCCACCGACGATCTTACCAAAGGTTAAAACATGCGGTTCCATTGGATCCACATATCGAGTCAGCATCCCTTGCAATTGAGTAACTATAATAGATGTGAGATAGACTGGATCCACGGCTGCATGTGGAGCACTTCCATGTCCACCACGTCCGATAATATCAGCATAGATTTCATCTGCTGCTGCAGTCATTGGCCCATCTTTTACACCAATTCTTGGGTACATGGTCTCATCCTCTGGACCTGCCACAATATGAAGAGCAATGGCTGCATCAATTGTTGGATTCCCAACATCGCCAAGAGCTCCTTCTTTGATCATAGGTACAGCACCACCACTGATCTCTCCAGTGGGATCATATAATTTAGAACCTTCTTCAGCTGGTTGAAAAACCAAAAGCACCTTGCCTTTGAACTTATCTTTATTTTCAGAAAGTAGTTTAGCAGTACCTAATAGGCATGCAATATGGGTGTCGTGACCACACGCATGCATTACACCATCATTTCGGGATTTGTACTCAGCATCATTATCCTCTTGTAAAGGCAGAGCATCGATATCTGCTCGGATTAAAATTGTCTTACCATCACCAGCTTGTCCTTTGATCTCAGAAGTCAAACCTGTTCTGGCATATACGTTGTAAGTCAATCCTAATTTTTCCAATTCATCCTGTATAAATTTAGAAGTTTCATTCTCCAAGAAACCTAATTCAGGATTCATATGGACATGTCTTCGAATTCTTATGAGCTCGCTTTTATAATCATCAGCGGCTTTTCGTAAATCCATTATATTGGTCTAATATGATGAGTAAATTAAGAAATTCGATATTCTAACTGAAATTATTAATAAAAAATATGCTTGATCGATTATATTTGCAATATTTTTCATTCGATTACAGCTGAAAACCTCTATACTTTGATCAATGACTTGATCGATCGTGACGAGAACATTACTAATTTTCAATTTATATTGTTAAAGCTATAATAACGATATCATAATCGATGTTGCCTTAATAACCTTACAATTTATCTAAATGATGAGATAATACATTTGAAATATTGGTATTGTTTATTTATTTTTATTTTATTGTTCAGAGGCTCAACTCAAGTAATAGGAACTGAATCCTACCTCGATATTAATCCATTTGAATGGAAAACTGCAGATCCTGAAAAGTACGGTCTTGCGGCAGATCGTGTGACAAATCAAATTGAGGAAAATCCATTTCTTAGAAGTGTGCTAATTGTTCGTTATGGTAAATTGATCTATGAGTCATATTTCAATGATGGGGCAATTAATTCTGCATTTCACATCCATTCAGCTTCTAAAAGCTTCATTTCTGCGTTATTTGGTATTGCCGCGGATCAAGGATTAATAACAGATCTTGATCAAAAAATGATGGATTTTTTCCCTGAATACGCAACCGAAGATCTTGATCCTAAAAAATTTGATATTACCCTTAAACATCTACTCACCATGACAGCGGGTCTAGATTTTGATGAATCAGCCAACGATTGGGGTAAATACACTTTTAGTCCAGATAGGGTGAAATATGCAATCGAGCTCCCTCTAATTCATTATCCGGGTGAAGATTGGAATTACGGGACAGTCCAGACTCATATCCTGTCAGCAATAATAACTAAAGTTACAGGAATGAGCACCAAGGAATTTGCTCAGATGTACCTCTTTGAACCACTAGGAATCACAATTGATTATTGGGCAAGGGATCCTAAAGGAATCTATACTGGAGGTCATGAAATGTATCTTAGCCCAAGAGATATGCTTAGATTTGGTTATTTATTTTTGAGAAATGGAACCTTGAATAATCAAGATATCGTCTCAAAAAATTGGGTTGAATTATCAACATCTGATCAAACTGATTCTACAAAAACCACAAACGAAGATTATGGTTATCTCTGGTGGATCCAAAATTTCCCAGGATATTATCTAAATAAACCAGTCCACACCTATTCTGCAAGGGGTTTAGGAGGTCAAAATATTTACATCGTACCAGAATTAGATACTGTAATTGTCACAACAGCAAGTGGTAATATATTTGGAACCTATCCGAATCAGTATGAAATAATTGATAGTATTTTGCAAAGTATATTTCGTAATATAAATCCCGATGTTGTAAGTATAGCAGACAGTGATGATTCACCTCTTAATATAAATACGGTATCTTTAGCATTCCTAATGTTGCTCGTAATTAATAAAAGGAAATTGTAACACTAAAACTTAATTTTTTGATAATTTAAAGGATCAATGAATTATTTATGTTGATTTAATCTTCCCAATAGGAAATGATGATAAGAAAAAGTTAACTTTCCAAAATTGACATAATTTCACTTATAACTCACTGTTGGAACAGAGTTTATATTAGATGAATGCAGAAAATAAAGTGAGACTAGGTCGATTTCTTAAACCAGATATGGTTATAAAGAATACACCGAAGGCTGGATCTCGTAAGAGAAAAGGAAGTCCATATACAGTCAATAAGAAAGTAGCGATTTTCTGTTCCTGTATCCGTCGTAACGAACTGCTAGTCAGATTATCAGATCTTGATGGATGTTCGAGAATGATCTTGCGATGGTTAAAAAGTATGA
>JAAFKL010000392.1 GCA_021399405.1 Candidatus Heimdallarchaeota archaeon
TATACATAGAAACTTCGTTATTTAAAGATCTGAATTCTAATTGTGTTATTTCTTAAGGATGTAAATTATTATAAATTCAAAGGGAATGGCAGAATTTGTTAAATATTTCAGTGACTACTGACTACAGTTATTGCTGCAGGTTGGATCGAGGAGGTTTTAGCAGGGTTTGGAGGGATAGGTCCAGGTCGAGCATCAATCTGGGTATTCAAAATGGCAAGTTATGCAGAATTAGATAAACTTGTAAATTCATACAATAAGGATCAAAATGAAGTTTCTAAATCCTATTCTGCTTTTTTTGATCTGATGGAAGATATTGAAGAGAAAATTCGAGAAGAAGTAGTTTTTGTATAAATCAAACACAGAATATCACATTTACGTTATTAGAAATGAAAGCTTACTTCAATAAATAGTTTACAAACTGAATAGTGAGTGGATATGCACTAATAACTGGTGCTTCTAGTGGTATCGGGGAGGAATTTGCACTTCAGTTAGCTTCACAGGGTTATAACTTAATTTTAGTCGCGAGACGAACATCACTATTAGAAACGATTGCTCAGAAAATTAAAGATAAATATGATCTAGAGGTTATCGTAATCACTGCAGATTTGTCTATCCTAGAAGAGGTTGAAATGGTCATTCAAAGGATCCAAGATATCAATCAAGTATCATATTTGGTAAACAATGCAGGATTTGCAAGTGTGGGAGAAATTGATGAAGTAGATTGGATTAAACACCAATCAATGATTAATTTACATATTTCTGCTTCTACCCGATTAATTCATGCAATTCTACCCCAAATGAAAGAAAGTAATGTGGGAGTAATAATTAATGTTTCATCAATTTCTGCTTTTACAGCGAGCGGAGTATATTCAGCAACAAAAAGTTATCTGGTCACATTATCCAGAGGATTAAAAAAATCACTGAAAGACTATAATATCGTTGTACAAGCTTTATGCCCTGGTTTCACTTATTCCGATTTTCACAAAACCGATGAATTTAAGGCTGCCAATTTAGATATCTACTCAAGAGTTCCTAAATTTGCTTGGCTTTCCTCAAAAAAGGTTGTGGAAATTTCATTAAAAGGTGTTAAAAAGAAAAAAATCGTAGTAATTCCCAGTTGGAGACACAAATTAACGCTAAGAATTGCTCAACTTGGGATAGTAAATAGATCCAAGTATAAGGAAAAGGATAAAACTATAATCAATCAATAATTAAATATTTTTTTTTTGAGTCAAAGATTGTATAAAGAATTATGTAGTAGCTACAGTTTCAGGTGTGACAATTGGTGATATGTTTCCAGGTAATCTGATAACCTTAACTTTAGAAACTTCAAGAATCTTAAGAGGGAAAACTTCTTCCACTACTGGTTGTACTTCTTTTGTGATTTCATATGCTATTAGCTTGTTAACAAATGCAGGAAAGCTTAGTTCAGAGATCACTTCTTCCAGTTTTTGGTGCATAGCAGCTCGGATTTGTTTTTTAGTAGTTGTGTGAACCCTCATTGGAGTGACAACAAACATCTTGATTCGAATCTTTGAACCATCATTCAATTTAATATTGAATATTCCCTCTACTTGGGATCGATGATTTCGTATTTGAGATCTCCTGAAATCTCTTGATAACTCTTGTTGATGAAATTCAGTTCTTGCAACTCTTCCGGTAACTCCTGATATTTTGAAAGTTAGCTGATAGTTTAAATCCTTGAAGGAACCAGTGAGATCCATTAATGATATCTTAACTGTTCTACCAATTACTTCATCTTCATCGGAAGTAGGGGTTACACCTAAACTTTTGTCATCAAGATATTCTGGTGTCTTGATGTCAAGCCACTGCTTGTTTTTCCACTTTTCAACACTACTGTCTGGTCCACGTCTTCTTCGTCTACCAGTTGATCTTCTTTGACTCATAATAATCACAACGTGTTATATATTTTCTCAAGTTAGAAGTCTAATATAAAATAATAGATACCGTTCCAAAATTTCTTTGGATATATTATCAAAATGTACATCCTTATTTTCAATCATTCATTCTTAGCGAGCTTTTGCCATTCATCTTTGGGAAATCTAGTTTTCATTTTTTCATATTCTGTAATCCATGCACTGCTCAAATCAACTTTTGCTAGAAACGCGAGCTGTAAAAATAAATTGAAAGCTTGACCAAATTCCTCTTCAAGATTAGTATCATTACCTTGATGGCCAATTCCTTTTACTTTGTAGTTTTCTTCGTATAGAAAATGTGATACAATTTCACCAAGCTCCTCAATTAAATGTGAGAATACTTGAGTTGCATTGAAACGCTCCCATTTCCTTTCCAGTATCATTTTTTGTTGTTTTAGCTGTATTTCACCAAGGTCCATATCCGAAATTATAAGATCAAATTTTGAAAGTTATTGGTTAAATCGTATTCCATAATATATTTATCAGCAATTCGTGTGCTCAATTTAGTAATTCTTATTTTGAATTAAATTAACATTATGTTAACTGTGACTATAGGAGGAAAAAGTAATTCAAAGAAAGGAGAGCCACTTGAAGTTACAGATGGTGATTCTGTCACAGTTAAAGGCCTTAGTAAATTTTACAAAAAGAACGATAAAGAAATTCATGCTTTAAAAGATGTAAGCTTTGAAGTTAAGAAAGGAGAATTTTTTTCAATTATTGGCAGGTCTGGATCAGGTAAAACTACATTACTCAGTATAATGGGTACAATGGAAAGGCCAAACGAAGGAAAAATCGCTATTGGAAATCAAACTCTTAATTTTCTGACCAATAAGGAATTAGTTGAGATCAGAAGAAAAAAGATTGCTACTGTTTATCAAAACTATAATTTAATTCCAGTACTGTCTGCATTTCAAAATGTTGAGCTTCCTTTACTGCTCACAGGGATGAATAAACAAGAAAGGAGAGAAAGGGCGGAGAAATTGCTAAACATAGTAGGATTACTTGATCGAATTGATCACAAACCAGATGAACTGAGTGGTGGAGAAAAACAACGAGTAACAATCGCTCGTGCTCTTGCTAACAAACCTGAAATAATATTTGCTGATGAACCAACAGGTGATCTTGATAGTGAAATTGGAGATGAAATTATCGAGTTAATCGAGGGAATAAACCGAGATCTCAATACTACAATTGTAATGGTTACACATGATCGACAACTAGCAAAACGTGCCGATAGAATAATGGAGCTTAGGGACGGATCTATACTGAGTATCAAGGATGGGACAGGTAAAAAAATTAGACACGAAGAAGAAAATAATAGAAAAGCACGGGATCCATCTTATTATTAAGTTCTACTTCATTTGACTATCAAAATTCAATTATCCTTAAAAGATTGAATCTTCTATTGTAGTTTGATTAAACAATAATAATTAATCAGACAAGGTGTATGTGAAATCGGCGCATTTGGATCAATGATTGGTGGAATAATGGCCCTGGGCTCTTTAGGTGTTAGCTCATTGGTAGTATGGGAATTAACAGATAATATGTTTATATTGTATTTGTTCGTCCTATTTGGGGTGCTGGGCGGTATGGCTCTTGGTGCATTGAATGGACGCAAAGCAAGAGCACAGCAAAAATATAAAAATGAATACACCAGCTATGCTGGTATGTCTTTCACAGCAATTATTGTATTAGGTGCTTTTTACGCATTTTTTGCAATAGATAACATTGAGAAGAATATATCTACAGGAAATGATTATGACGCTAATATGATATTGTTTTTGGCCGTTCTTTCTGGAATTCTTGCATTTTTAGGATTCGGACTTGTAATCGCAAATTCAATTTCTGAAGAGAGATAGTAGAATAATATGCCAATCGATCAAGGATATCATTACTTAAGCAAGGTCACAGTCTATGGCATTGTTATAATGACAGTATTAATTTTTATTCTAGCCTCGATGATATCAATAGTCGTAAATCCCTCTGACGAAAAGCTTCTTCTGCTCTTTCTTATGATAATTCTATTAGCATCAATAATTATAACCTATTTTTGGTATCAGAAACAGACCTACAAGGTTCAGAAAATAGAGGATTACTCTTTGAAAAAATAATCTAGTACTCCGGAGTTCAATCTAATAATTTACATATTATTTCTATTAATGCTAATCTATGCTAGATCCGAAAGCACTTAGGGATGATCCCGAAGGCATCAAAGCAAATTTGAGCAAAAGGCAAGACCCAACCCTCCTAGAATACGTAGACGAGTATGTTACAGTTGATGAAAACTGGCGTAACTTGAAAAAAGAAAGTGAGAATCTAAGACAAAAACGCAATGAGTTTGCCAAATCAATTCGTACCCTGAAAGGTGACGAAAAACAATCTGCCATCAAAGAGACACAATCTATCAAATCGGATCTAGAAAGTGTTGAAAATAAGCTAAAAGATACTGAAAATAGAAGACAATGGATACTAGATCGTGTTCCAAATCTATTACACGAAAGTGTGCCATATGGTGTTGATGATAGTGAAAATCAGGTAATTCGTACGTGGGGAGAAAAACCAAGCTTCGATTTCACACCCAGAGATCATCACGAATTATTAGAATTACTGGATATAGCGGAGATAGAACGAGCAAGAAAAACTTCTGGAGCAAGATTCTATTTCCTCAAAAATGAGGGTGTTATCCTTGAAATGGCTCTCCTACGATATGGTGTGGATATATTAAGAGAAAAAGGAGTGAATATATTCTCTACACCTACAATGGTTAGGAAAGAAATGTTGTATGGAACTGGATTCCTACCATTGGGTGATGAAGATATTTACAAAATTGAAGGTGAAGATCTCAATCTCATTGGTACTTCAGAAGTAACATTAGGGGGAATGCATTCGGGAGAAGTATTCCTAGAAAATGAGTTACCCGTACGTTATGCTGGTGTTAGCAATTGCTATCGAACTGAAGCAAGCGCAACTACAAAAGATGACAAAGGTATTTTTAGGGTTCACGAGTTCAAAAAAGTAGAAATGTTTAGCTTCGTTCTTCCAGAAACATCATGGGATGAACAGGAAAGGATGATTGGAATCGCCGAAGAGGTATTCGAAGGCCTTGAAATGCCATTTCAAGTTGTTAACATTTGTACAGGAGATATTGGTGGTGTGGCTGCTCGAAAATACGATATAGAAGTATGGATGCCAGGACAGCAACGATATCGAGAAGTAGTTTCAGCCTCAAATTGTACTGATTATCAATCTAGAAGGTTAAATATTAAATATCGTGGTAAAGAAGGATCAAAACCAATAGATTTTATTCATACATTGAATTCAACCACAATAACAACCACTCGTCCTATGGTTGCTATACTCGAAAATTATCAGCAAGAAGATGGAACTGTAAAAATTCCGACTGTCCTACAAAAATATACAGGATTCAAGGAAATAAAACCAAAACAGAAAAATTCCTAGATTCATCCATTCCGCATCCCTAAAAATTACAATAATTCCTAATGTAATCGGATAACATATTTATTTTAGAAAAATCCGTTAGAAATAGGAGAAATATACTTGGCAACTGCAACTCAATTACAAAGATTTACAGATTACGATCGCCTATTTACTCGGAATAACTTCATTGTAACATTACTGGGGAGTATTGCAGCTTTTTCACTGTCATATTTTTCAGATACTTTTATCGATACCCGAGCATATGGTCCACCTTTCAGATTATCATTTACTTTTGCAGCAATAATTGTTGTATCTGCTTATACTAGGAACGTCGCTTCAGCTGGTATAGTTGGATTGGTGGGTGGCATTGGAATAACTGCACCAGATGGAGGCTCAGTTGATTGGGCACTTAGTTATATTATAATTTCATTTGTTCTCGCCATATTTTTGGCAATGTTAGCAAATCGCCTCCAACTTGTAATGACCTGGATTAAATTACATTTAATGATGGCAATGGTATTCGTTATATTTCTACTGGGATTGAGTATCACATCTGATCCTGAAGCAGGTGAATATATCTCTCGAGGTTACGATCTTGGAAGAGGTGGAGATATGGGAATTGGGAACGATCTGCCTGTTATTGAGTTAATTGTATTCTCAACGTTACTAGTACTTACTTTGATCGTGTACCTATTAACCAGAAAACCAATGATTCTTGATAGTGAGAATGTATTCAAATATGAATTATTTGGATCATTATTCTTACTCTTTGGACAAGCATTATCATTCATTATGCTTTTAGGGTTGACCAAATCAGTTGGAGCAGGAGATATGGCTGAGATTGCTAGAAACCCTGCACACCTTACAACTGTTGGAGATTTATTCTCACATGAAGCCACAGGAGATTATTACGCAATTGTCATTGCTCCCTTAAATATTTACACAATCTTGTCCATTTCCACAGTCTTGACTGCTATCGGGTTATCTTTTCTCTTTATTGCTAAACATCGAGGAAACATTGAAGGAATGCGTGGTGGATCAGATATTGCTTATCTCGCCGCACCCGCAGGTCTGATGGTATTCTTTATTGCTGGATTTTATTACATTCAAAACTTTGTGTACGAAGGTGGATTTTTCATATCAATTGAACTCGTACCTATGTTTGTGACAATGATTTGGGCAGTTTTATTTTTCAATCAAATCGTAGCAAGAGTAATTCTGTTTGTGATCGATAGAATATTGCCCCAAAATTAGTTTGGATGGTTAATTTTATTTTTCAAAAATTCAATAATTACATCACTCGTCAAAGCTGGGATCATCTTAAATTCATCCAAATGCTTACTTTGGTGATTATAGGCAACATTCTTTTCTTTTTCTTGTGGATATATTTGCTAGCATACAATAATTTGGTACCACAAAATTATTTGGAAGATTCGATTTATCAAATCAGTGAGGGAATTCTCTGGGGAGGAATTGCAGGTCTAATCGTTGCATTTTTTGAACTCTTACCAAGATATATCCGCAAGGATTGGGATTTACATGAAGTAGTTCCTTATTTTTTCCTCATTCATCTCTCTTTAGCCATAATTGTAAATATTGGGCAATTTTATGTTTCTGGCTATGGCGAATTACTAAAAATTGGGTTTGGACTGGGTTTTATCCTTGGTGGTTTGCTTGGTATAATTGCATATATTGGTGAGATAAAACTTGAACATACCAAAAAAGAGGATTATGAAAATCCTGAATTGAACGACGACGAAGATATCGCGAAATGAAATTCACATTCCTAAATGGAACGTTACCACTTTGGTTAAGTTAATAAAACGTTTTTACCTATGACACAAAATGGAAAATTTTGTTAAGACACCTAACGCTACATACATTGATTCTGATGATTTGAGCCTTGTTGAATATAGAAAAGAAAACGGAGTTGGTATAATCGAGCTTACAAACAATCGTAAGATGAATACTTACTCTCATGCTTTTTTTCAACAAATGGATAAAGCAATTCTAGAAGCTAGATATGATGATGAGATAAAAGTCATACTTGTTAAGAATAGAAAACCTGGTGCCTTTTCAGCAGGCGCAGAAATTGTATATCTTCAAGCATGTACATTAGGAACGAAAGGAAATTTCTGTCTTCACGGTAATGAAACCCTTACCAAATTTGAACAGACTCCTAAGGTAGTGATCATGGCATTAAACGGACACACAATTGGTGGTGGGTTAGAAATTGCTCTTTCTGGTGATATACGCTTTATGGCTCGATCTCCAAATCCTGAAAGAAATTATCTCATTGGATTACCTGAGGCAACACTTGGTGTACTCCCCGGTACAGGTGGCACTCAAAGATTAGCCCGTTTAGTCGGTAATTCCAGAGCAATTGATATGATGATTATGGGTAAGAACATAACCCCAGATGAGGCTCTAGACATTGGTTTAGTCAATTATGTTTATGATTCAGATGTATTTGAGGAAAAAGTTATGGAGTATGTTAATAAATTATTAGAAATGCCTGCATTGACAATTGGTCTAATCAAACGTGCTGTGGTTTCTGGTACTGAAATGTCATTACATGAAGGATTAACTTTAGAAAGAGAACTTCAAAACAGATTATTCGCTCATCCTAATGCAATGGAAGGGACATCTGCTTTCTTAGAAAAACGTAAACCAGTTTGGAAATAATTAATTCAGCCTAAGTCATATCGAAGTCATGATCATTCCAAAACGGGCCATAATCATCAGATACGATATATTCAATATAGGACATTTTCATTTTGATCTCTTTCAAGTAACTATTTGAAATTTTAGAATGGGCAGTAATTAGAATATTAAGATCTCTTAATTCAAAAAAAGATTTTGGAAGTGTTACAATGTTTGTCCGAGCTAAATTTAGATATTTCAATTCTCGTAGTTCTCCGATATCGTCAGGTAAATGAGAGAAATTAGATCTATATATGCTCAATGATCGAAGTAGTTGTAATTTATTAATTCCACTCGGTATTGGGATCCACTCCTCTTCATGTCTTTTAACCTTCTCTTCAAAAACATAATTTTCAATAAATAATTGTAAGTGTGTAAGTGCGGATAATCCATATATCATTTTGAATAATAACTTCAAATCTTTTGCTTCACTATAAATTAAATCATTTCTGGTATATGAAATACTCAACCTACCTACTCGATTATTTAGTAGTACAACTCGCATTCCTGACCAATAATAATCTATGTCATCAGAAAATATATTTAATTCATCGACGTATTGCAAATTTAGATCGTAGTAATCTCTGATTTCATCTAATAGCAATTTATCATTTTTATCAATTTCATTATTAGATGTCAATTGTCAACCGAAACATGTTTATTTCAATAATTCATAAGAAGTGAGTTAAATTGCTAGAAAATTGAAAGTAACCATTTAATTATCTTTAACTGCTATTTCAATTACAGTATCTCGAATCACTTCTCGTGATATATCTAACTCTTTCAAATTTAATCTTTCATTTGTTTGATGTAATAATTCAGTTGAACCTGGACCATAAATTGCAAATGACATTTCAGATTCACCCATGAAAGCAGCTGCATCAGTTGCATAAAACATTCCACCTACTTTGGGCTTGTTACCTGTGAATTTCTCTGTATGAGCGGCAAGCAGATCACCCAATTCCGTTGTCGAACTCACTAGTGCAGGCGCATTGAGTGTCATATCCGTATCCAGTTCATATCTTACCCCGTCATTTGAATTCTCTTCAAGTACTTTTCTAAGGCGTGAAACAACTAATTCATTGTTAACACCAGGTGTCATTCTGTAATCTACGCTCATTTCTGCATATTCAGGTACAACGTTAGTTACAGTTCCTCCATTGATCACTCCTATGTTCAATGTACTCTTCCCAAGTTCGGGAGTCGAAGTGTCAGGAAGCAAATCATGTAATTTAGGCATTATTCTTGCCAAAGCTTCGATTGCATTATGTCCAAGATCAGGTCTTGAGGCATGAGCTTGCTTACCATGTGCTCTTACATTACCAAAGATGATTCCTTTTTCCATGTTTGCTACACCCAAACTAGTAGGTTCAGCAATTAGTAAATGTTCGACATCATTCATGATTCCCTGCTTTACAAATTCGTGTGCACCAAGTAATCCAATCTCCTCATCTGCTGTAACCGCAAGTATAATCTCATGTTGTAGGTCATCTTCGTGTTTGAGTAATTCTACCATTACTCCTGCAAGTGCAGCAGTACCACCTTTCATGTCAACCGAACCTCTGCCCCAGAGAACACCATCTTCTATTTTTCCTGAGAATGGATGGTGGGTCCATTTGTCTGGATTACCAATTGGTACAGTGTCCATATGACCTGAAATAACTATTTTCTTAGCGTTTGATGGACCGATCCTAGCCTCCACATTGGCCTTGGTTGGTTCATATTCATCTAATTTGGCACTGTATCCGTGTTCTGCAAGAAAATCATGATAGATTGTAGCCACCTCTACTGTAGCTATAGTAGAATCAGTTTGAACCATTTTTTGGGTTAGATTTTCAACTTCAGTCCTCATATGTTGCGAATTTGAGGTTGATTGAATAAGATTTGCATATCTGAGCAAATATTGTAATATGATTTATTTTAAGGTTTAAAGGTGTCATCAGATCTAATTTATTTGATATTCTTTTCGATTATAATATTCCCAATTCACTTTTGAATAGAGGGGTTTGAATTCGAAAACAGTTATAATTATCTTCCAACCAATCAACATAATATAAATCAAAGAAAATATAATAACTTAAAGATGCACTGAATTGAAAATGAATCTTCAATGGGTCGATTTCCTAAAAAACATTGCCCCTTTCAGTTTTTTCCTAATATTTCTGGTTTCTCTACCTGGGGAAAATTTCCTTTTGACCATATTCAAAGTATTTATAGTATCTGGGGTTTCAGCATTGATATTTGCATATGTGGGATACTACAATATTTCTCAAAGAGGGATTTCAAAACCTCAAATACCGTTTTTCTCTGTGGTTATTGTATCAGTGATTTCAATACCTCTAGGGTTATTGTATAATCATTTCTCAATAAATTTCATCTTAAACCTTCAATTTGCTGAATTAATATTACCTATGTCAATTATTTTTGTTGCACAAGTAGGCTTAATAACATGGGGATTTGAATTTGGAGTAAAAAAATTCTATTCGAATCGTAATCTCTCGCCAACTAAGAAGACAAAGAAGCTTAAAAGAATGCAGAAGGAATTATATCCAAATTCAGTTGATAGCAAGCAATTAGGTAATCAAGGAGAGATTGATGATCAAGATATGTAGGCGATTTAAATTGTTACAATCAAAATATTCCCAAATCACTTTTGAATGGTGGAGTTTCAATTCCTAGAGATTCGCATAATCCAGATATTTCTTTGTAATATCTATCACGCATTTCTTCATTTTGCCATCTTTTAATTCCAAGCTCTTGTGCCAATTCAGCATTTTTACTATCTGCATTTCCAAACATGTCTAGAGCTTTTGGAATCCAATAATCAACTGCTTCTTGCACATCTTCTATGGTTCCAGGAATTTCATCTCGCTCAATGATTTTTCTTAACCCGTTAAATCCAAACCCAATGTGTAATTGTTCCTCATTAAGCATTAGTGGGATTTGTCTTGCAAGTGGTGCAAATGAACATTCGTAGAATGACTCCAATTGATATAATCCTACACGATCCACGAAACAAGTGAAAGCACAAACGTGAGCCCAGTTCTTGAATTCATAGTTGAAAGCGTCTAAAGTGTGTTCACCCATTCGTCTTTTCATGAGTTTATCAATTGCCTTCTCTCCATCTGGACCAAATTCTTTGAGTAAACGGATCATAGTTAATCCATGGCGAACCTCATCTGTAACGATTCGAGAAAGTACCCAGCGATCCTCGGCGGTTGGAGCGTCAGTTTGCCAGTCTCTGTGTTGCTCTACGCTTGCAAATTCAGTGTCTGCTTGAACAAATAGCATTTTTAACAAAAGGTCTCGATATTCTTCTGGTAATTCCATTGGAGTCTCGAATTTTCGGATTTTCTTGAATTTTCCTGTTTTAATGCCTCTTGTACTCATTTGACGTTCTCTAAACAGTTTGTATTTTGGAGGAATATAAAGCTTAAGCTTACGGATTAACTATAGTGCAATGAAAAAAAATTGACATAGAATTTATATGTTAGTTTATTTCAAATTATACTAATATTGCTTTAATTTATCGACTGATCGATTAACGACGATTCTTCCTATAAGACATAATTACAATCAAACCAATTCCCCCTATGATAAACAAGGTATTTACAGAGGATGGATCAGATGAAGAAGGGGTAGCTGGAAAAACAGGTTGATTTTGCTCAAAATCACCTTTCTTCACCCTTCCCCAATCTTGAGCAGAAACCGATAACAATAGCGTATCAATGCCCTCTATTTTGTCGTTAAATCCCCAATGAGAACGAGGATACAGAATCGGGAGAACAGGAATATTATCATATAATTCTTGTTGGAGGATCTTTACCTTTTGCATTCTATCATCAAAATCTAATTCTTCGAGATAACACCTAACGAATAGGGCTACGTCTGAATACTGTTCCTCAACATCAAAATTATAAAAATTATCACAATTACCCGTATCACATCTTCCAGCAGAATCATATATCAAACCTGGATTCCAATCCAGTGCCCACCCGTAACCAACAGCAAAGATATCGAATCCACCCTTCTCATGACTAGGGGGAAGTGGGAATGCTGGATCTTTTTCATCATTTGCATCATAACCAAAAGTTCTTGGTATTATCTCTCCCCAACCAGTTTCTACATATTCTTTTACACCAATACCAATTTTAGGTAAATTTTCTACAAAGCCGTCAGCCCAACTTTCCCTTCTGCCACCTCCGGTTACTGGTTTCATGACTACTATTTCAAAAAAGAAGTTATTGAACGATCCATCATTGTTTTCAGTACCTAGATCCATATAATCAAAGCCAGCCCATTCCATAAATCTAATTGCTGTTTCTATTGAATATTCTCTTGGAACCAAGGTTTCGTCAAAACCAATTGATGCATCTGGCATAGACGTAGCTGCAGTTCTGGCTAATCCCTGCATTATTGTATCCTTGGCATATTCTCTATTGACTATTCGTGACAAAGCTTCTCGGACCAACAGTGCATCCGCATATTTTTCTTGATCTGTGGCATTTTCATTTCCTGGAATTGCTCCACCCGTTCCGAAATATGGATTTAAATGATTAAGGGCAAATTCCTGATGTGCTGGATCACCTGCAAAATCCTCTCTAATGCCTTCAATATCAATTAGTTCATCTACTCCAGGTACATATTGACTGTCCAATATATCTATTATTCCTGCAGACAATGCAGAGACCGCAGAATCCTTATTTGCAATTTTTTGAAAAATAATTTTATCAGTAAAAATATTCTCTGCATCATAATAATATGGATTTGCAATAACAGTCACAATTTCATGCTCATTATCTATATCTTCAACCATGAATGGTCCAGCACTGACATTGTCTGTTCCATTGGGATCATTCCACTTACAATCTTCCTCCACACCATCTAAACAACGATTGTATCTTTTCTCAAAAAATTGTTTATCTACAATAGGAAATGCAAGCAGTGATCGGGGGAATGCAGATTGATTAAGAAAGGTAAATTCTACGATTTTACTTTCTATAATATTTATTGAATCATTATTGAAATATCCTATAAGTTTTTTATATAAATCTCGATTAACTTTTGGTGTTAAAGCCGCATGTAAACTGAATTCAACATCATCTGCGTCCAACTCATGTCCATTACTAAATGTCAGATTTTCCTTTAAAGTAAAAGTAAAAGTCAAGCCATTATTGCTAATTGTTGGTAAATTCAAAGCTAAGTCAGGTTCCCAATCATGATTAACTGAATTTCGTTTTAGCAAAGCAGCATAAACTGCACTGTTCCATTGAGCTGTTGCATAGGAATCTGCTGTATAAACTGAGTATTCATCGAAATCATATGGCATCGCATAAATAATCACATCATCTTGATTAGTTTCTTTTACTGTTTGCCCCGTCACAGAAGTAGTGGAATTCGTTATTGAAAAAACTAATATCCAAAAAATTACAAATATTCTAGTTCTTGTTTCAATGTTCCTCATGCCCAGCATTACAAAACATAATCAAATCCCAGTATTAATATTAAAATCGCACGGATTCATTATAGAATTTAGCTCTATTCACAATTTTAGCTATTTGTAGGAGTTTTATTTGTGTTCAAGGAATGTTTATTCTCTAAAAATCATAAATGTGGCATTCCCATAGGCTAATACCTTCCCATCCTCATCTTTTAGCGTTGCGTCAGAAACACCAAGTCTGCGACTTATGTTGATAATCTTACCTTCGCATGATAATAACTTATTAGCAGGGACTGGTTTAAGCATTTTTACATTTAAGTCAATGGTAGAGTGATATTCACCCGGACCTAATTTAGTCATTGTTGCAAGTGCGGAGAATGTATCAATTACGGTTGCAGCAAATCCGCCATGCACACTGCCAGATGGATTTTGGTGCTGATTATTGGCCTTTGCCGTTCCTTGGATTAATCCATCTTCAACATGAGTTAAATCCATTGGAATCACTTTTGCCATGTTTGTAATAGGTAAAGTCCCATCTATTATTCCTTGAATTTTTTCAATACCTGACATGTGTTTGGGGTCCATCAATTGTTATTGAGAGTTCAGTTATTAAAAAATTGAAGATTAATAATTAAATTGAAATTCGATTACATTGCGAATATTGAAAGAATGTTGCATATATGATTCCATTCTTGAAAAACAATGATATAATGTTAAATTAGATAAAGTATGATACAATGTCAATACAAGTGATTCAAACAGAAAAAGGCACTCCACCAGGAGGTCATTATTCACAAGGAATGAAATTCGGGAATTTATTATTTACTGCGGGGCAAGTTCCTGTTGATCCACTAACATCAGAACTCAGAAATTCATCAATTGAAGAAGAAACTCGTCAAACTTTAGATAATTTGACTGCAGTAGCTGAAGCTGCTGGTACATCACTGAAAAATGCACTGAAAGTAACTGTATTTCTTACTGACATGAATTTGTTTCCAAGATTTAATGCAGTTTATGCAGAATATTTTCCAGAGAACCCACCGGCGAGGTCCACTGTACAGGTTGGCCCACTGTTGCGAGATGTGCATGTTGAAATTGAAGCAATTATTGCGATTTTATAATCAGTTTATGTCTAAATCTAATGAATTTCAGATTATTAACTATTCTGCATTTCTAAAGATATCTCATCTACGCCTTCTATTATCCACATAATATGATATTATACCAATAGCCCCCGGGCTTGCTATAACAAACCACCATCCACTTGTGAAATCAAGAGATCCCTCTGAAGTTGGAAAAGTTGGGATGTTAGAGATAAAACTCAGTTTTCTAACTAGTGACCAATCTTGCAGTGAGTTAGACAACAACAATGGATCTAGACCGACAACATTTTCATTGAAACCCCAATGAGATTGAGGGTATATTACAGGAAGTACTGGAATATTATTGTACAATGCATTGTGAACTTTTCCTACTTTTTGAATCCTTGTGTCAAAATCCAGTTCATTAAGATAGCTTCTAATTAGTGCTGCTACGTCAGTTTTCTCCTCAGTTAAATCAAAATTGTAAAAATTATCACAATTACCTGTATCACATCTTCCTGATGGATCATATAATGATTTTGGGTTCCAATCAAGTGACCAGCCATATCCAACAGCAAACATATCAAAACCCCCGTCTTCATAACTCGGGGGAAGTGGAAAATTGGGGTTCTCTTCAGATTGTCCATATCCAAATGTTCTGGGTACGATTTCACCCCAACCAGTTGAAACGTGATCCTTGACACCTATCCCTATTTTGGGTAATTCTATAACGTAATTTGAATACCATTGAAGCATCGCTGATCCCCCATTAGGTGATAGCATTGTTACTTCAAAGAAATTCTTTTCGAATATTCCACTTTCTGTTTCTATACCAAGTGTAGAATAATCAAATCCTGCTATCTCCATATAATTTCTAGCAATTTCTACCGA
>JAAFKL010000393.1 GCA_021399405.1 Candidatus Heimdallarchaeota archaeon
AATACGTTCAGAGAGAGCTTGAAATATAATATATTCTAATAATAATGAGCGGGAAATGATTCCCAAGATCTTAATACATTCAAAAATATTACTTTTTCTCTTAAATGTATCTGAATGCGAAATTAACTAATAAATTCTAAAAAAATAATACTTTCGGAGACCTCTTTATCGAAGCGCACGGTATTTAATAAGGCTGAACTAGTAAAAATATACAAGCAATGTACTTTATAAAATTAAATGATAAGTTAATAATATGACTAACAGTCTAAACCGGAAAACCTCTCTTTTGGGGCTTTCCTTCAAAAAACTACTCGCGATCTCAGCACCAACACTTCTTCTCATGATTCTCCTCGGGGTTTCATTGGGTTCTAGCAAATGTACCCTAGGTGAGATGTGTTTATCATAAAGAATATTTCATAAAAAACAACTAAAAAATCTAAATATATAATTAAATATTTTATCCTAGTTAAATCCCATCACAATATGATTATCGAATTATTTGAAAGTATTTTTGGTACTAATTATAATTCAGATATTTCAATGGAAGAACTATACAAATTAGATAATCTACATTTCATCAAGTTCATGATGTTCCAATTTGAAAAAGATATTGAAGGAGAGCTCGAACATGGTTACATCAACGACTTATTAAAAAAAATTAAAACTGGGGGTAATATTTCAAAACGAGAATATGCAATCAGATCACTGGAACTAAAGCAGAATTATGAAAAATACTCTCTTGAGCTATATTTTTCAGATATATTTGAAATAGATATGGCAATTTACTTGAAATTAACAGCTTATTATTATTTAAGAACAGCTCAGTTTGACAAGGCACTGGACTATTTATCAGAATCCTTACAAATATTCAAAAGATATAATATTAAAAATGAAATATTAGTTGAAACAATCAGATACCTAGCATTTTATTATTACAGAAAATCTCAATTTCCAAAGGCATTAGATTACCTGCAATCAGAGTTTGTAAATCGATTACTGGTCATGCCAAGTAAACAAATGCCTAAATTTATTTATTCATTTATCCGGAATTTTGTAGACAAATCAATCAGTCTCAGGCATTTATTATCCCATGTAAATTCTTCTAATAACTCGTTCTACGGCTACAAATTGTTACTCATTTTATTGGAACAAAATGATTTGGATGAAGAAAATAGAATAGATTATCAGAATCAATTAATCACAGCCATATACAATTACTCACTATCATTGATGTATTTAGAAGTTCCCTTCGAAAATATATTGACCAATTTAGATTATTCATTTATCATGATTGAAAAGCATCATACTCCAGATTTTAATCCCGTCTTGGAAATTTTTGACATTAAGTTAAGATGTCTCTTCGCTCTGAATAGAAATTTAGATTCAGAATTCTCAAAACTCGATGATTTTATTGTTAGAAAGTTTAATAAAAGTATTGAACAACTTATTGATGATACCAGCATTGAAGATGAATTAATTGAATATTTACTGCTTTTGCGATTGGAATTGTTCATAAAATTGGCAAACAATACTCCTATTGATAACAAATTAATTCATAAACTAAAAAGAATAGACATTAGTGATCCTAATTATTTTCAATTACTTCACGGTTCATACATAATCTCCTTGCTTTTAATTGAGAATCAGGAGGATCTTTTAGATCTATTGGATCATTTTAGAGGTCTCTGTGAAATCCACTCATTTTATGATACAGCATTTGTCTTGACAATAGTATTATACAGGTTGACGAAGGCAATAAGATATGAGTTTAAAATTAATGAATTTTCAAAATTAAAGTTTTGTTACAAGGAAACTCGTTCGTACCTTACAGATGATAGAGATCCAACAAGAATTTTGAAAGAATTTTTGTTGAATGAACTTGTTTATTCAAGAGGATTAATTGAAAATTTATTTGATTACAAATTATCCCACGAATTTACGAGTGCAGAATACGGTAGCACAAAATTAGAGTTGAAACCGGACGATTTAGACGAATCTGCAATTCACAAACGTACTAGTAAGAAATCTTAACTTTGAAATAGAAATGTAACAATTTCTCTAAGACTATTTCTTTGATTGTCATCAAGTTCTCCCTGTTTACAGGTGGAATTGTACTCTCATATGCTAATTCTGTATATTCTAGTAATAAATCATCTCTAGGCAATTGAACAGCCAAAAATTGTGGTAGATATAAAGCCACCGCATATAATGTCTCTCTCTTCAATCTGGGATCAACTGCCTCTGGATTCTCTTTGGTAAATATTAGCAAAAGAACCGCATAGAAATTATCCTGATCAGTAATGAGTTTTACACCTTTTGTATAGGATTGTTCTCCATGAAATGACTGCATTGCAGATAAGATGGCATCATCAATGATTTTCTGAGAATAATGTTGATAGCCCGGGAGTACGATGTCTTCTTTAAATTTAAATGCAAACCCCTCTTTCACGGCATAAATCAGATATGAAAAAACAGCCTCTGGTTTGAGGAAGGAGGAAACCATTTGTGTGTAATTAATTTCTCTCTCAAAATTTTTCTTACTAGTTAACACATAGAATTCAAGTTCGGATTCAATCTCGCCAACATCAATGAAATTGGCAACTCCTAAATTTAGCAATGGTTTAATTTCCTGAATATTCTCATAAACAATCATCAAATTACTACTAAGATACTGATGGAGGTACAGCAACTGTCCAATTAGGTGCTCTAATCCTTTCAAAATAGCCGTGGTGATGATAATAATACTAGGTTTTTGATTATCAAGTTTTGCATCAAATGATGTCTGCTTCTCAATATTATACTCTTCAAAAATCTTTTCAATTTCTTTTATTCTAAATTTATCTTGATCTGCCCCCTCATTGAAATACAAAAGAACAGATGGTTTCATTAAATATGATCACACCTTGCACCTATTAAAACTGAAGCATCTGATGTGTGGAATTGATCATTTCTGGAGATATTTATCTATCAGCGATTTTAATATGTCCAAAGAAACAACAGAATCCCTTTCCAAGAATACGGACCCATATACCATTTTATTTTTCTTCTTTGCCAGGATCTGTGCTGTGGCGGATGCATATGATTCATCCCTTCCACTAAAAATCACTTGAACATTGACTATGTCCTGCAGGGGATACGCGAGACTTAAAGACCCCAATCTCGGAATATTATCATAAATTGATACCTGAATGGCATTCTCATATTCGATTGCTACCAAAAATATTGTCAACCCATCTTGAACAGGGAGATCAACTGTTTGAATAATTGGCGTATTATCTATTTTATCAAACTCCATCTGAATCCTCCTTTGGCTACCTGTTTTCTAACTCTTCCCTCCTCAACCAACTTGATAGCAACGCTGATTAATCTAGTACCAGATCGGCAATCTCGGCATAATTCTGGATACAAAGCAGTCTTTTCAAGGATATCCGAGGTACTAAGACTACTTTTTTCTGACGATAATATTTTGATAATACATTTTTTTGAGTTTTCCTCAGATACTCTTGTCATCGGGTTCTCCCTCGACTATTTGTAGATTATGTAATTCTCTTTATTCCCAATTTTTTCATGAGCAAAGCGATATACTTCTCCGAGTTTTTCATTGAGTTCCTCAGAGATCATTTTTTTACTCACCATATCAAGTTCGGAATGAGTGGGTAAACTGTCAATAACCTCTTCATCCGTTTCGTTGTAGAAAATGTCCATGCCCATATCAAAAGCTCTAATCCTTCCTCTATATATGAGATCCAGGGGAGTAGTGATGCG
>JAAFKL010000394.1 GCA_021399405.1 Candidatus Heimdallarchaeota archaeon
AATACGTTCAGAGAGAGCTTGAAATATAATATATTCTAATAATAATGAGCGGGAAATGATTCCCAAGATCTTAATACATTCAATAATATTACTTTTTCTCTTAAATGTATCAGAATGCGAAATTAATCTGTAAATTCTTCAAAAATAATACTTTCGGAGACCTCTTTATCGAAGTACACGGCCTTTAATAAGACTGAACTAGTAAAAATATACAAGCAATGTACTTTATAAAATTAAATGATAAAATAATAGTATGACCAACAGTCTAAACCGGAAATCCTCATTTTTGGGGCTTTCCTTCAAAAAACTAATCGCTATCTCAACTCCTGCACTGCTTGTGTTGATTCTCTTGGGAGTCTCATTAAGTTCAGCATTCTGTTTCGGTACTGATCCTTGTTTAATCTAAAGAAATTCACATAATAAAAATCATTCAAAAATCTAAATCTATTATTAAATATTTTATTCTAGCTATATTTTTTTACAGTATGAATATTGAATTATATGAACGTATTTTTACCACCTTCTATAATTCGAAGGTATCAATAATAAATCTCAGAAACGTTGAAAACTTTCATTTCATAAAGCTAAAGATGTTTCAATTTGAAAGAGAAATTTTAGGGCAGCTTGAAGATTCCGATCTTAGAAACTTGATAAAAAGACTCAAAACTGGAAAGATTATTTCAAGACGAGATTATTCCATTAGATCATTGGAAATCAAAAAAGTATATCAAAAATATTCCCTTGAGGTTTATTTTTCAGACATTTTTGAAGTTGATTTGGCTATCTATCATAAAATGATTGCTTTTTATTATCTTAGAATGGCTCAATTTGATACCGCTTTACATCATTTGTCAGAATCAATCAAACTGTTCACCCGACATAAAATAGTGAATGAAGTACTGATAGAAACATACCGATATCTGGCATTTCTTTATCACAGAAGTTCAAATTTCGCGGTTTCTTTAGATTCCTATCAATCAGAGTTTATTAACCGATTACTAGTCTTGCCTTGTAGGCAATTATCAGGACTTGTAGAAGGTTTCATCAAGAATTTTGTAAATAGATCGATCAGTTTACGACACCTATCACACCACGTTAGATCCTCAAATAATTCAATCTATGCCTATAATCTCTTGTTAATTTTATTGCAAGAAAATGATCTGGATGAAGAAGATATGATTAATTATCAGAATCAATTGATAACAGCTATGTTGAATTTTTCAATATCTTTAGTGCATCAAGGAATACCTTATGAATTGGTGTTATCCAATTTAGAATATACTTTCCATATATTTGAGAACAACCATTTACTTGAATTAAATTTGGTATTAGAAATTTATGATTTAAAATTTAGATGTCTCCTCGCTTTGAATAAAAGTTTGGATGTTGAATTTTCAAAACTTAATGATTTCATAGTTAGAAAATACAATAAAAGCACTGAACAACTTTTCATGGATACAAGTCCTGAAAGCGACATACAAATATACTTACTGCTTTTACGTTTAAAATTATTAATCAAGCTAGATCAGGGTGCTCTAAATGAATTTGAAGATGTCAAAAAATCATTAGAAGTAAAATTGAATGATCCAACAGCTTTCAAAATCCTATATGGTATCTATCTTATTCTGTTCATGTCAATTAGTAAAAAGGGGAATCTCGTGCCTGTATTGGATAATTTTAGAGCTCTTTGTGAAAACAACTCATTTATAGATACAGCATTTGTATTTGCTGTTGTTTTATACAAATTAACCGATTTACAAAAATACAAGATCAAAATAGATGAACTATCTAAATATAAGTTCAGATTCCATGAAACTAGGGAATACATCAATGATAAAAGAGAAGCACTTAACATTCTAAATGATTTTTCAAGGAGGAAATTTATTAATGCACAAGTATTTCTAGAGGAATTATTTGAATATAAATTATCTTCACAAAATAGAGATGTAGAATATGGAACCTCCAATTATGAGTTAACACCAGATGATCTTGATAACTCTGCGATTCACAAACGCAAAAACCTTTAGTAAGAAATCTTCATATTTAGTAAAAACTCTCTCAATTTATCTAGAACCTTATCTTTGATCAATCCCAAATTCTCTTTTAATATGGGTGGAATAGCATTTGTATATGCTATATCCGCGTAGTCAAGCAATAACTCATCTCGAGGTAACTGTACAGCCAAGAATTGTGGGAGATACAATGTTACGACATATAACGTCTCTCTTTTCAACCTAGGATCTACTGCCTCAGGGTTATCCTTGGTAAAGATGAGTAGAAGAACAGCATAGAAATTATCTTGATCTGATATTAGTTTTACTCCCTTTGTATAGGATTGTTCCCCATGAAATGATTGCATTGCAGACAAAATTGCATCATCTATTATCTGTTGTGAGTAATTTTGATAACCCGGTAGTACGATATCTTCTTTGAATTTATAAACAAAGCCGTCCTTAACTGCATAAATTAAATAGGAGGGAACGCTTTCTGATTTGAGGAAAGCAGAAATCATCTGAGTGTAATTTACATCTCGTTCGTAATTTTTCTTTCCCGTTAATACATAGAATTCAAATTCCTCATCAATCTCGTTGATATCAATAAAATTGGCAACACCTAAATTTATCAATGCCTTTATTCCTTGCATATTCTCGTAAACAATCACTATGTTTCTACAAAAATACTGATGGAGATACAGCAATTGTCCAGTTATGTACTCTAATCCATTCAAAATACCAGTGGTGATAATAATTAAACTGGGTTTGTGATTATCAAGTTCTGCATCAAATGAAGTCTGTTTCTCTAAAGTATAATCTTCAAAAATCTTTTCGATTTCATTTATTCTAAATTTATCCTGATCTGTCCCCTCATTGTAATACAAGAGAACAGATGGTTTCATTAAATATGATCACACCTTGTACCTAATAAAACTGAAGGATGAGATGTATGGAATTGATCATTTCTCGAGATATTTATCTATCAGCGATTTTAATATGTCCAAAGAAACAACAGAATTCCTTTCCAAGAATACGGATCCATATACCATTTTATTTTTCTTCTTTGCCAGGATCTGTGCTATGGCGGATGCATATGATTCATCCCTGCCACTAAAAATCACTTGAACGTTGACTATGTCCTTCAGAGGATACGCGAGACTTAACGACCCCAATCTCGGAATATTATCATAAACTGATACCTGAATGGCATTCTCATATTCGATTGCAACCAAAAATATTGTCAACCCATCTTGAACAAGGAGATCAACTGTTTTAATAATTGGCGTATTATCTATTTTATCAAGCTCCATCTGAATCCTCCTTTGGCTACCTGTTTTCTAACTCTTCCCTCCTCAACCAACTTGATAGTAATACTGATTAATCTTGTTCCAGATCTGCAGTCTCGACATAATTCTGGATACAAAGCAGTTTTTTCAAGTATTTCCGATGTACTAAGACCACCTTTTTCTGACGATAATATTTTGATAATACATTTTTTTGAGTTTTCCTCAGATACTTTTGTCATCGGGTTCTCCCTCGACTATTTGAAGATTATGTAATTCTCTTTATTCCCAATTTTTTCATGAGCATAGCGATATACTTCCCCGAGTTTTTCATTGAGTTTCTCAGAGATCATTTTTCTACTCACCATATCAAGTTCGGAATGAGTAGGTAAGCTGTCAATAACTTCTTCATCTGTTTCGTTGTAGAAAATGTCCATGCCCATATCAAAAGCTCTAATCCTTCCTCTATATATGAGATCCAGGGGAGTAGTGATGCG
>JAAFKL010000395.1 GCA_021399405.1 Candidatus Heimdallarchaeota archaeon
GCATTAATTACAAAAGAAAATCAGGATGTCCGTATAAACGGTCTGGTTATTTGGAGAATTGAAGACCCAGTCAAGGCCTACCAATCAATAGCTGGTAGCCAGCAAAAAGGCGTAATGGGACAGATCAACGCTCTACTTCAGCAATTGGTAGAATCAATTGTTCGTACAACAGTTGCAAAACTCTCGCTGGATCAGGTATTAAGAGAAAGGTCCCTAATAATTGAGGCTATAATGACTGAACTTGTCACCGTAGTAGGTCCCATGGGTATTAAAGTCAATACCGCTGAAATCCGTCATGTCGAAGTTGTCGATAATGACCTCTTTAGTGATCTTCAAGAGACATTTAGACAAGAAGCAAGATTAAAAGCTGAAAGAATAAAAATTGATACGAATAGGGAAGTAGAGAAATCCACTACTCAATACAAACAAGAAGTCAGGTATTATGAAGCTGAGAGGGCAGAAAATGCTCGTTTACGTGAACTCGAAAAAGATCGTCAAGTTCTACTTCAACAACAAAAACTGGATGAAACGGAACAACTAAGAATACGATCAGTCCGTGAAATTGAGAAGAAACGAGAGGCAGCAATGGTGATAATTGACAGGGAAAAACTTCAGACTATTGCAGAAACTCGACTCATGGAAATAGAACTAGCAGCTGAGAGTACTAAAAGGAAAATTATCCTTGAAGATATTGAAGTAAAAGCCCAACAGAAGAAATTGATGGCTGAAGCAGAAGCAGAAGCAAGATTATTGCTTGCCAAAGCTAACCAGGAAGCAGTTGAATTAGAAGCCAAAGCAGAGGCATACAGAGTGGAGACGATTGCAGAAGCTACGAAAAAATCTATGTTAGCAGAAGCTGAGGGTCGTAAAGCTATATTATTGGCAGAGGCAGATGGTCTACGTGAAAAAGTTCAAGCCCAGGGACTTGTAAATGATGCAATGATTATGCAGGAATTGATTCAACAATTACCAGCAATCGCTTCATCGATTAAAGTCGGGGATATTAACTGGTTAAATCTAGGTGGAAATGGTAATGGAAAGGGTGAAAGCCCTTTAGGAATTATTCCTAAGAATCTTATCCAAGTAATGGGAATTGCTAAGACCTTTGGTCTGGATTTAGATGGATTAATTGCTTCATTAAAAGGCAAGAAACCACTACAATCAAGTCCCATATCTTCAGAGGATACAGTAGCAGAATTGATACCATTGGACATCGATGTTGAAAATCTGGAAAACGCTATCTTAATTGATCTTGATGGTGATGGTTTGCCTGATGGTATTGATCTTAATAACAATGGTGAGATAGATATCAAACTGCCTGAAGGGATCATACCAATCCTAAACGACAAAGGGCATCTAGAAGGATTCGATATTAACCAAGATGGTGAGATTGATTTCAACCTTCGTGACTACATTAAATCGGCAGTTTAGATAATAATCAAATTCATTAAATTCAATACAAATTAACCTAATTTTTTCGTTTCAAAATATAAGTTACTAATAATAACGCAGACGAAAGAATTAGGAATCCCAAAAACAGAGGGTTACTCAATAAACCAAACGTATTCAATTCATCATCATACTCTTCAAAACTAACAATAGAAGTAATCACAGTATCATCAGATGTAAACACACTGGTTACTTCTCCTATTACATCCGTAAGTTTTGCAGAAAAATCAGATTTGGTAATTATTGATTCATCCCATGAATATACAATATTCAGTTCTTTATCCATTATCCAAATATCCGCATTCCCTGTATTTACAACATCAGCATAGTTTGTGTGATCAAAACCAAAATCCCAATTATTGGGTTTACTATTTTGAATGTCTCTAATTAATGCCAAATCATCACCAGATCTAGCATATCCCAGTGTGATAAAATTAGCATGATCTTTGAAATCATCATATAATGACCGAAAAACTCTCAGATTTTCTTCACACAAGCCACACCATGAAGCAGTCCAATCTAGAACAATTGGCTTATCTTGAAAGTCAGATAAATTTACAACATCTCCATTGGTAAGAGTAAAGTCAAATTTTTCCGATTTTGCTGGAAATGCAGATGTATGAATGGGTAGGGATAGACTACTCATTAATAGAAAAATTGGGATTATGTGGACCAATTTCTTCATGGTAGCATGTTTCAAAAGTCTCAGTGATTTAAATATATTTACTTAAAAAAAAATTTACCTGTTAAATGATAACTCACTTACCAAGTTCCGTAATGAATTACATTATCCAAGCTTCTTCTTCCCCGTTTGAGTGAGGGAGATTGTGGATCAGTCTCAGCAGGATATCCTATCAGTAATGCACCTATTGGTGTATATTCATCAGGAATATTAAATTCTCTTCGTACATAATCAAGATCACTACAACCAGTAAATACTGCACCTAATTCCTCATCAACTACGGTCAGCAATCCCAGTAATGCAGCCATTCCTGAATCTATGTGCCAATATGGTACTGGCCAATGACTCTCATCTTTATCTGTCAATCCTTTGTCAGTTTCTGCGTATCTGTTAAGATAGGCATTTTTATGGGAACAGACAATTATTATTACAGCTGCGTTTTCTAATTTAGGCCACTTAGTATACCCTTTCTTTCTTTCTTCTTTCGTTCCCCATTGGGAATAAAATTTTCCTTTATCGTCAGCTTGCGTTAAAACTAATACTTCAATTCCCTGGGAAAACCCAGCAGATGGTCCTTTAAAGCTATTTGAAAGTATTCTATCAAGTATATCTTTTGGAATTGGTTTATCTTCAAATGATCTGATCATTTTTCGTTTATTAATTACAGACTGAAATTCCATAATTGATTCATATGAGATCAATTTTTAAGTAATCTTACTAGAAAATTCCCATCTTTATAGTGTCCTCCCATTATTTTTCTCTCTTTGATAATGAATTGGGCAAGATTGATTTGATTATTCAATTCTTTCCAGGTGTAATAATGATAAAACCTGGTACCAAGAACATTGCCTGTTGAGTCTTTCCAAGGTCTTCTATGATCTACTAATGTCTGTATTTCTTTAGATTCTTTGATTCTTTTGATTAGTTTATCTTTTAGTTGTGCTCTCCATTTGCGCCATACTGATATGATTGTTTCTCCATCATATGAATTGACTCTGTGGAATTCTTTTAGCGATTTAAGTCTCATATCGTGAGATTCTAAATGGTGGATCACAGCAATACTATAGATCTCTTCAGAGACACTGCTTCTAAATGGTAAATTTACAACTGATGCAATAATTCTCTGATGAGATAAATCAGGTAAATAGTTACGTAAAAGGTTTTCAGAAATATCTAATGCGATAACAAGGGTTCTTTTTACATACATTAAGTTTCTACCATTTCCAGCCCCAGCTCCAATTAAAATTCCAAAATTACTTTGTTTTAACGCAGGGAGCTCAGCTAGTAAATCATGCCAAGGTTGATTCTTTTTGGTCTGATATGATTCACTAATGGCATTGTATGTGTTCTTGAGATCGTTGATAATATCAATTAAATTTCCTGTCTTAATATTCTAATGATTGAAAGAATTCATTTTGAATATCAAATATTAGTTCTAGCATTATTTAATCATAGATATGGAATTCACCAATAAGACGATCTTCTGAAATATTAAAGAAATATTCTGTAATCCTATAATGTCTTCCCTTATCAGTTTTGTACACCTGAATCACATTAAACGAATTACCCAATCTATTATTATATCTTTGAGAAGAAAAAGTACCTGCGTTTACAAATACCGTATCTTCAATCTGCCAGCACCCAGAAGTGTTTTTTGCACCAGTTAGTACAAGATTTAATTTGCTATCCACTATTAAAGCTAAAACATCCCCTGCATCCTGTAACTCACTGTCATGCTTTGTTCTGGGAATTGGTATAATATTGTGGTGAAATCCTATTGCTCGGATCTTTGAGGATCCATTCATTTTCTCAATCATCATTTGGCATGTATTACGCCCCAATCTTCCAATTTTTTCATCTAATATGCAACTATTTATTCCTAGAAGAGTTAAATTATGGTTTTTATATTCAGTCTCTACATTTCCGAAATATTCCTTATATAGGTCATTTCCTAGTGGATATGAATCTTTAGGACCTGGCACGATAACAAGATGATGCTTAATCAATCCCAAATAATTCTTTGCCATTTCAAACTCTTTGACATAGCTACTATTGGTAACATCACCGTTATGGATCACTAAATCACATTCGATGCTATTTAGCAACTGAATTCCTTTTGCAAAGCTATTTTGATCAAATACATTTCCCTCAGAAACTTCAGTGTTGGCTATTTGTATAATGGTTGTTTCTAGTTTCCCAAAACTATCAGGAATCACGTGTTCTTTTATGCTCCCCTCAAATTTTGTTAACCATTCTTGTTCATTGAGTAGTAAAACATCGACTTTTGCTTGTGTTTTTGAATCATTTATTTCCACAGTCGTAATTGAATATTGTTCGTGATATCTAGTTTTCTTGCAGGCCATAGTTCCACAGTTAACGATTAATGTCTTAATATCCCCATCCGTAAGTTTGTAAACATTAGAAATATGACGGTGACCATTTAATACAAGATTAATATTACAATCCATAATCGCTTTGATGGTATCCCCCGCGTCAATTAGTGCACTCCTTTCTCTCCCCGTATATTTTATAGGCAATGTTTGATGATGAAAAACTAATACTTTCAACCAATCATCATCTAGATTTTCAAATTCTTGATAAATTCTCTTTATTGCTTTGGGCCCCATCCTTCCAGTATTTGTATCTGGTTCATTTGAGTCAAGTCCAAGAATTTTAACTTTTCTTTTGTCATCGACATGGACAAAAAATCGAGGTCCAATGTATTCTTCCCAGAGTAAATCTCCCACATTTTTAACATCGTGATTTCCAGGAATGAGCAAAATGGGTTTCTTAATCATTGGTAAATATTTGTTTTTTGCTAGTTCGTATTCAGCAACAGTACCTTGATCTGTTAAATCCCCTGTAAAGATATAATAATCAGCATCAATATTATTAATGTACTCAACCCCTTTAACAAAGGTTTCTTCATTAAACTTCCCTCCAATATGTACATCACTGAATACGACAAATTTCATGAAAGTAGTTAATTGCTTGTCTTCATTAATCTTTATCCAGCAAGATAGAATAATGCAACATAGCAAAAAGGTGTTCATTTTTGTTTCAGATGTTTTGATTTTAGATATCCACTTAGAAGGGATGGATAGTTAGTTAAAATGCCATTCACTTTCTGAGTTATGAGATAATCCCATTCTTTAGGAGAATCTGCATAGTATACTATTGTTTTTGTCCCAGTTTCTTTGAGTTCTATGAAATCTTTTTCAGTGAAATTTCTCCACCGAATTTGTGAAAATTCGACAGTATAATCTTTTACAATGGTCAAGAATTCTTCTATTGTTCTCTTTTTTTGCATTAACCCCACCGAGTATTTAGAGCTATTATCACGAAACCATTGTAACGTTGCCTCATCTCTTACTGAAATATATCCAGTACCAACACCCAAATGACTTCTATTATCATCTAGGTTTTCCAGAATCAATCTTTCGAGTAATCTATCTTCTTCTATCTCTCGATTTTGAGGTTTTACCTCTACAACAAATGAGGTATTCTTGGGTAATTCTTGGAGTACTTGATTGAAAGAGGGTAACCTGATATCTGAGAATTTTTTATCCATCCAAGTGCCAACATCTTTTTTTCTCAGTTCTTGAGATGTAAAATCGGCAATACCACTATCCTCACCCGTAATCCGTGTTAATGACCTATCATGGAAAATTACAGTTTTCTTATCCTTGGCAATTTGCACATCCAATTCAATCATATCGGTTCCCGAAGATATTGCAGTCCAGAATGCTAACATCGTGTTTTCTGGTGCTACGCCAGATGCTCCTCGGTGTGCAATACATGCTACTTCCACAATATATAATCCCAATAATTCTTTTTTAGTTTACAGTGCGGCTTTAATTATAATGATCAAAAAAAATGATATTTCTAATGACTGCCGCCTGGAATCGATTTTAAAGGATAAATTTGCATGAGTGGAGGTAATTCAAAAACAATTTCGGCTAAATTCGCAAAATTTACTCTCTCCATTATAGGTGTTCTTCTCCTATAAGTCATATGATCTCTAATTTCTCGATAGCTGGAAAAAGTAACATGTTTATTTGTATTTTTAAACTTTATTTGAAATTTAGAAATACCTTCCTTATCAAGGTGAACATCTAATGAATTCAATGGTTGACGAAACTCGTATCCCCCGCCATGAGGTGTCATATTTATTTTGGTAATTTTATTTGTTAGCCCTAAATTACGAATACGCTTCCCCTCAGACCATGATTCTATAAATTCTGGGGAGAGATTAGGTTTATGCTTAACAGCTACTAAACCTTCCTCTGGATTAAACGCAATAGGCATGACTCCAGCGTGTTGTTGAGCACCAATAATATGTTTTTTTCCTTGATCAATTAACCCTTGATGCGTAATCTCTTCAAGTTTTGTCCAACCTCCGTCATCAAAAATTTCAGAAACAGTAATATCTCTGTTTGCGGCATTTGCTTCATTAGTTTCAGCATATTGTTTCAAATAACGATTTTTTGCTTCCCCTTCAAGGAAAATCACATTCCCATGTGCTGTATCGACTTCATGAAATCCATCTTCATCACTTAACCAAGTTTTTGGATAATAAAGGAGATTTCCACCTACATGGCCCGAACAATGAACAACCACCCATCGGCGATGAGTATCTTCTCCAGTGTTTGGGTCTATCACATGATATGCTCCAGCAAAATGATTTCCCTTGCCAAGTTGACTTAATTGATCCTGTCCAATCCGTTGTTGTGATTTTTGTAAATAATTTACAAGATCTACATCAGGTTGTGGATCTTCAATCTCATACATACTGAATCCACAACCATTTGGCAACGAATTATTTGTGGCAATCATTTTACCAAAATCAAAATCGATATACGCACCATAAGTGAACCCACGTTTGATTCTTTCAGGATTATAGGTGACAGTTCCATCAGGCGCAAATAAGATAAATGGATTTGATTTTTCAATATCTACACCCAAATAATCCGCACCATACAACACCTTAGAAAATCCCACTTCCATAATCTTTGGTGCAATAGCACCGGCTCGCAAACCCACCGCAAGCGAGAAAATTCTTTCTTTTGCAAGTTTAAGCCAAGGTTCTAAACTGGACGACATACCAATAAATTTGACATTTGGTTTTTTTTCTGTAGTTTCCTGTGTATCTGCTTTTGCGCGATTACGAGATAACATTGTACTTGTGATTCTTAATCGCAGAATTTCCTTATAACTTTTTCTCATAACAAAACTTGTTGATGTTTCAAATGCCTATACTTTCTAGAAGAATCAGAAACAATATCGAATATTTTGATCAAATTTTTATAAAAATTTATCAAACACATTGTATCTAAATTCGACTATAACATAATCACATGTTCATGAAATACTGAAATACAGGATAATTTGATTATAATCCGCTAGATTCAGAATCAACTTTAGGATCTACATAATACTTGTAGAGTAAGGGAATTATATACGGAGCAATTCCAATTGAAACCATCAATAAACCAATTGTAATCACTATCGGACCAGTAGATGGAGCGCCTCGTAAACCGGCTCCAATTATAGAAAATCCCATTAGGAAAAATAATGACGTAAATAAGAGCTTGGAAAAAATACTCATTCCATCTCGTTTGAGATCTTTGGGTTTTGCCTTTGACACATATGACAATTTTCGAAAGTCCTTTTTAGCTTTATCTCGCGCACACGCAGAATATCTATTTTTCCTATTTCATTTTTAATGAATGATTTATACTCCTATTTGCAAAACCATTAGTATTTATTACTTGATGACTAATTTCAAGCATGGGAAGTCAAATAGTTGATAGCTCAACCCTACAAACTTATATTAAGGATGGTCGGGTTGATTATCAACAGTTACATACTGATCCTTGGTTGAAAGACAATATCGCTAAGATAGAAGATGCTAACATTGAAAATTTTTCCCATAATGAAAAATTTGCATTTTGGCTGAATGCTTACAATTTAATTACTTTGAAGGCTGTATGTCAGGAACTGCAAACAAATCCAAACTGGAAAGGAAATACTTCACTTGTTTCAAAAATTCGATTTTTTTATCTGCGTAAACACAAAGTAGCAGGAATGAAACTTTCATTGTATACATTGGAGAACAAAATCCTTAGAAAGAAA
>JAAFKL010000075.1 GCA_021399405.1 Candidatus Heimdallarchaeota archaeon
TATGAATGCACTATGTCAAGATTGTGGCAAGCACATGCCATCATACGTAAAATTTTGCTATGACTGCGGTCATAAAGTTACTACCCAAGGGTATGTCGATCAATATACCGACGGCACAGAGAAAACCACTATTGGTAAAATTGTTGATTACCTCAGTATAACCTTAATGGCTGGGTTTGGTGGAATTCTATTTCTAACCGTTGGGTTCGTGATGCTCTACTACACCTTGTTCTACCTAGATCTATTCACATAAGAGGAATCATAATGAATGGTTCTTCTTTTAGAATTAAGTGGCTACTAACTATAGCTTTAGCTTTAGCTTTAATTCAAACTCAACCGGCTATTGCAGCAACCCAAACTTTTGTGGGACCTACATTCCCTGAAGCCGAGTTAGATCTATCGGATTCCCTAATTTCTACATCTTGGGAGGATATTACAACATTTTCAAGTGTAAAAGAATTTGGAACCGGAGGATTTGTTAAGTTTTCTCACAATACAACACATGTATTCGTTTTACTCGCTGCAAATCTAACTCAGTGGATTGCTATTGAATTTGGATCTGATGGTCAAGAATGTATGGTAACAGGCAATGATGCTTGGATATTTTACATAAATGAACAAGAACAGTCGATTCAACCTGTAGATTCAAAATACAATGGTCTTGCAGTACCTGATCCCGATACCCAAGATGATTTAGCCACCGAAGCAATATTTGATGAAGATTTCATCTATATCGAAGTAATGAGAAAGTTCGATACATTAGACAACTCTGGTGGAGACCATGTGTTTAGCAACGGAAGTACCTCATATATAACTTTCGCATCTAAAGATGACCATTTTGATGATAGAACAGCCTACTATCTTCAAATTCAGTTTAGTGATACAGGGGCCGTTCAAGATATTGTAGTACCAGAAGTAGTAGATTGGAATGAACGGAAAGACCTCTTATTATTTTCATCTTTGATTGCTGTAACACTATTCATAGCAACCCATTATTTAGTACGGGTAAAATTCAGACCATTGGCCCATGGATCCAGATTCATTGATAGTACAATTATGAAGGCACCAAAGTTCAAGGAACGATGGAATACTCTTCTCGATCGACAACCAGAACGAAAAAAGGATGAAAACTCTGAAAATATTGAAGGAGGTAACGCATAATGCTTCAATCATTGAGAAAAGAAAACACTGAAACCGAGGTAGATATAGTACCCCAGCACGATTATATTGTTGCATATCGATATAATACGCATCAAAGATTCCAACACCTGTTGAATTTAATTTGTATGAATTTATTTTTCATTACAGGACTTGAAATCTATATGGGAGAATTCCCCCTAGGAGGTTATGAATTCACTCAAGATTTACATGTTGTTTTGGGTCTCTTTATTGTCTATTGGAGCATATATCTTTATCTTGTAATACTTTTCAAGGATAAAAAATTTGGAGATATCATCCCCACACCCAGAGATGTTCTAGATTTATTCACAATTCTATTATGTGCAATCCGTATCCTACCTGATTCGAAATACCCTCATTACGATTTCTATGACCCTAAATTGAGGAAATATGTAATGAAATATCATCCAACTCAGAAATTCCTTGCGACTGCAAACTTCTTTATGTTGATTTTTATTTCAATCACAGGATTTGCCCTTTATGAACAAATTTCACCAGGGACTCTGTGGATTATCGGTACAGGAGCTATGAATATCATTACACCAATTGTTGATTTGGGGTTACCACTTAGATTTCTTCATTTTGCAATTTTTGTGTACTTTTTTGCCAGCACCAGCATACACATGTATTTCACCCTACTCAAAGAAAACAGAGGCCGATTACATGGAATGCTGATTGGTGGCGAGAGAATATATGTTGAAGGTAAGAATCCTAACGAAAGTCATTAATTACTACAATCAATAATACGCATATTAATTCAAAACATAATATTTGCACTTTTTATATATATATACAACCTAAATTATAGCTTATGAGAGAGATTACTGTCCATTTGTATATATTCCTCTATTATTTTGAGATTAATTCCGATAAATTAATGAAAACCTAAAAGATATAATTGACAAAAATCAACCAATCTACGAAATAAGTAGAATGTGATAAGTATGTTAGATAAACAAGCAGATCTGGCTGGACCGGGAATAGGCAATTATGAAGACGTTGAAAAAATTCTTCCTGAGAATTATAGTTCATTGTTGACTCCAAAAGAAACTCAAATCGCAATTACAGAAGTCAAAAAATACATTGAAGAGAATTTAGGCAAAGAACTCAATCTAATGAGAGTTGAGGTACCTTTGATTGTAGATGAAACAAGTGGAGTAAATGATTTTTTAGACCGAGATGGATCTCGCAGTCCGGTAAGTTTCCATATATCAAATGATTATGGGAAAAATCCAATTAATGCTCAAGTTGTGCAGGCAGCTACTAAATGGAAGAGAATGGCACTCAAACAATTCGATTTTCAACCTGGCGAAGGCTTATACACAGATATGCGAGCTGTTCGGAAGGATTATTTTCTAGATCATGATCACAGTGCCTATGTTGATCAATGGGATTGGGAATTAACCATTAAAGAAGATCAAAGAACTCTTGAATTTCTAACCGATGTTGTCAAAAAATTGTGGAAAGTAATTAAAGGCGCTGAAATTCATGTTCAGAAAATATTTCCACAACTCAAAACGGATAAATATCCAGATCTCCCGGATGAATTAACTTTCTTACATGCGGAAGATATTCTTGAAATGTATCCGGACCTCCCCAGAAAACAAAGAGAAACAAAAATAATTCAAAAATACCCAGCTATTTTCATTTACGGAATCGGGTGGAAATTGGCGGATGGATATCCACATGAAATGCGAGCTGCAGATTATGACGATTGGATTACTGAAACCATATCTACAGATGGAAGACCTATGCATGGACTAAACGGTGATATCTTAATTTGGAATCCTGTAACTAAAAGACGTCATGAGCTCACATCAATGGGAATAAGGGTGACAAAAGAGACATTAAAATTACAACTTCAAATGACAGACCAAATGGATTTTCTCGAATTTCCTTATCATCAAGCGATTATAAATGATGAAATACCACTCAGTATTGGAGGAGGCATAGGACAATCTCGGACTTATATGTCTATACTCAAAAAAGCGCATATAGGTGAATGTAGTGTCACTGTCTGGCCTAAAATTTTGAAAGATATTTGTGCAAAGAAGAATATACACGTATTAGAATAGCTATAATTAAATTATAAAAAAAAAAGAACCGAATTTTATCCTTACACCCATTTATTTGAACTAATACCTCATTTATTTTTCAGAAAACTGTACTTGATTGCCAAAAGTAATTTATAAATTTCATCGGAATAATATTTGTATAGCCATTATTTATGGGAATGGGAGAGGTTTTTTGATTATGCTAACTTATGGAAGGGTAGATTTTGTCGTCGGAACATGTACTTGACAAACTGATAGATCAAATTAACAAGATTATCCCAGATGATGCTAGAGTCACTACAATTGAGTTTGAGGGACCTGAAGTGGCAATCTATTCCAAAAATATTTCCGTTTTGATGGACGCGGAAGGTCTTATTAGTCAAATAGCCCGGACCATCAGAAAAAGAGTTGTAATTAGATCAGACCCATCAATTCGGCTTCCTCATGAAAAAGCATTAATCAAACTCCAAGATCTTCTAAAGGACAAAGCTATAGTTGGCGAGATCGAATTCGATGAAAATATGGGTGAAGTAATCATCTATGTGGATCAGCCAAATAAATTGATGAAAAAGCAATTAGATATAATTAATATCATCACAAAAGAGACTCTATGGAGACCCAAGTTCTTTCGGATACCACCTATAAAATCGAATGTCATAAAATCCATCCGTAATGTATTATTCAGTGATTCAGCCTCGAGGAAAGACGCTCTTAGAAGAATTGGTAAGATGGTTCATCGGGAGACTTTGTTACCCGAACCTATTATCAGAATTACCTCCTTGGGTGGATATCTAGAAGTCGGGAGAACTGCAACATTAGTCCAAACAGGTGATGCAAGTATCCTGGTAGACTGTGGTGTCAGTGTTGGCACATCTCAAGCATCTAAAATGCTTCCACGTTTTGATTTACCAGAATTTGAATTGTTGAATTTGGACGCTGTAGTCGTATCACATGCGCATTTGGACCACTGTCTAACTGGTGACACACCTGTACTTATGGCTAATGGACATTGGAAGTTCATTCGAGATATTAATAAACATGAGAAAGTCCGAACCATGAACTGGAATACTGGAGACCATGATATTGGTATTGTTGAAAGAAAGACAATTACTAATGGCCATGATTTAATTAGAAATATTCAGACGACATATGGCAATATCAATGCTTCACAAAATCATCGTTTCTTTGTAGTGAAAAATCTTGAAATCACTGAGATTGAAGCCTCTAGGCTTGAATTAGATATGTTAATTCCGTTTCTAAACTCTCCTTCAACTAATATTGAAACTTCACAAATTCTATTAAATACCGACATAATTTTTGGTGGGAGAATAAGGATCAACGAAAAAATCAGTCAAGAAATCAAAAAACTACGTATTAATGCAAATTATTCACAACGGGAATTAGCAGAAAAACTTGGTATACAAGCAAACACAATCTCAAAAATTGAAAATAACCAAAAACATGTTTATCTAAATACTTTAAATTTAATTTTATCTGAATTTGGGCTGAAATATCAAGATTTCGCAAAACTACACAATTTGCTTCGTCTCCCCAATAAATTATCACCACAACTTGCGCAGTTAGTAGGTTATATTCAAGGTGATGGTCATAAATCTGGGAGTTACACAATAAGAATAACTGAACAAGATACATCAGTAATTAATTATTATGTCGAAATAATTCGCAAAATGTTTGGTTATAATCCAATTATTCGAGAGAGGACGGATACAGAATCTGAAACATACACTATTGAGATTAATAATAAATTGATCGTAGATTTTCTTACATCTAATTTTGACACCGTTTTGAGCCTAAGTAGAGATATCCATGTTCCGATGAACATTGAAAATTCTTCTGAAGATATTGTAGCAGGATATTTGAAGGGTTTATATGACGCGGAAGGATCAGCAATTCCTGCTATAAAATTCACCAGCTATAGTTTATCATTAATTCAACATGTCCAGAATTTGTTGTATCGATTAGGCATATATGCAGCATATAATGAAAACGATAAAGCAATTTATATCAATTCAATTCATGACAAAAGGATCTACCAAAGGAAAATTGATTTCACAGCTAAAATTAAATCATATAAATTGAAATCCAGTATAGATCAATCGAAAGATACTGTATATCATGATCGCAATTTAATTCCCATTACTTCTGAAGATTTCAGCGAGATGCTTTTCAAAATAGGATATATAGGTCGCAGTCACCAAGGACCTAAAATAAGCGAGTTGCCAATGGGATTATTAGATTTCTATCGAAGGAAGAAGGGATATATAACACGTACAACAGCTGGTGTGTTAATAGAATTTCTTCAAGATAGATATTCAGAATTACTAAAGATTAATCAAAGAAGTAAGTTAATAGAGATAAGACGGTCTCTTTCAATTACCAGAAATAAGTTGAGCGGAAATACTGGATTAAGTTATATGCAAATTCAGTACAGAGAGGAAGGTTATGAAGACGAGAAATCAATTTTCTTAAAGAAATTCTTGTTATCGATGATTTCAGAAGCACTATCAAATATTGAAATCATAATAGGTCTAATTGAGCATTTATTATCGATTAATGTTTCTTGGCAGAAAATTAAAAAAATTAATGATATTGTGAACAATGAGCCATTATACGACATTTCGGTAACTCCTAATCCTAATTTCATTGCAAACTCTATGGTAGTGCATAATTGTGGCTTCGTACCATTCTTATACAAATACGGCTATGAAGGTCCAATATTCACAACTGAGCCAACATTGAATTTAATGACAATGCTACAGATTGATTATCTTGATATTGCTGAGAGAGAAGGTAAACTGATACCATATTCAAAAACAGATATCCGCAAATCAACTTTACATGCAATTACAATTAATTATGGAGAGGTTACAGATATTGCCCCAGGTATTAAACTGACCATGCATAATGCAGGTCATATTCTTGGATCAGCAATCGTACACCTACATATTGGTAATGGTAGATATAATTTAGCTTTTGCACATGATTTCAAATTTGCAAATTCTAGACTTCTGGATCGAGCTGTGCACAAATTTCCAAGATTGGAAGCAATTGTTATGGAAGCGACGTATGGCAATCCTGGAGATATGACACCTAAACGTCAGCAATCAGAGGATCAATTGGCCGCAATAATTACTAAAACTCTGGCGAGAGATGGAAAAGTATTGATTCCTGTTTTGGCTGTAGGAAGGGCACAAGAATTACAACTTGTAATTGAACATCTTATGCAGAACAAAATGATTCCTGAAGTTCCAGTTTATGTAGATGGAATGATCAAAGAAGCAACTGCAATAACGACCAACCACCCCGAATTCCTTTCAAGACAACTTAGAGGAATGATATTCGATAAAGGACATAATCCATTCTTGGCTCCATTTTTCCATGAGATATCGATAAGAGAAGAACGTGATGAAGTACTAGATGGCGACAAATGTATTATTATGGCCACTAGCGGTATGCTTGTGGGAGGACCAAGTGTTTACTATTTCAATGGATTAGCAGAAGATGAGAAGAACACATTAATTTTCGTTTCATATCAAGGGAAAGGAACATTAGGCAGGAAGGTTGAGGAAGGTGCTGAATCCATAATTGTTAGGAATCAACAAGATAAATCAGTGGAGTTATCTGTTAATTTAGAGGTTCACCGGATATCTGGTTTTACAGGTCATTCTGATAGAAGGGAATTAATGGAATATGCAAAACGCCTTTCGCCTCGTCCAAAGAAGTATCTGATAATGCATGGTGAGATGAGTAAATGTGAAACATTAGCCAAAAGTATAGGAAAGTCAGTCAAACGTGATGCAATTGCCCCTCCAATTGGTACAACTACAAGATTATATTGATTTATTATTAAAAGGGATTATTTCTTATCAGGGGTAAATTCAAACCATTTATCCTTTAACCAATGTAAATTCTTGATGCATTTACCTCCCGTCATATTTCTCATATCCACAGCATCATATAATGCTTTACCGAATGCAAGTGGACTCTGATTTCTTTCCTCAACAATTACGACTAGCTTACCCTCAAGTACATCATCCGACACATCTGTTATTCCAGGTCTCATTATATCGGCCCCATTAGTTACAAATTTAATAGCTCCGAGATCAACTATAATTTTGGGAACGATCAAATTTAATTTACGAGCTAATTTTACACTAGGAATGAGAAGCTGGTTAATTTCTAGAAACAACACATTCCCTGAGAGGAGAATGAGAGATTCGCCTTTTGAGAAGGTATACCGCACCAATGGTGCTTTTCTTGGAAGTAATTCTTCTGGATTGTCAATTAAAATAGAAGCATCTTGAATAATCTTTTTTCTGTCTTTACCGCTTAGATGCAATATTGAGTAACTCATATTAGTTTCCCTATTGTCTATATTGTATTGGTGTACAAGAAAGATTCGATCCACGACTTATGTTTAATCCTTGATTACAATTGTATTGTAACACTACATCACCGGCTAAGCACTCTAGTAAAATTATCCGCAAGATTCTTTATTATAGAGCGATAAATTACATCTCAATCAATATTAGGTGATCATGCTACCAATGTTAACTTTAATAATGAAGAAGTTCCTTACTAAAATAAGGGAACTATGCCGTCATCTGAAACTGAAAAAATTGATACAGAAGACACAAGTTATTTGTTATCTTATACTAGACATTTGGAAAGACAAACAAGAAGACTTGAAACAGAAAAGCAAATTGTCGAGGGAGAAAGACTTAGACTTCAAAGAGAATTAAACAATGTTAGAAGTGAATTAGATCGATTGCGTGCACCACCATTATTTGCGGGTACTGTATTGGAAGTTTTATCAGAGGATAAAGCAATTGTAAAAAGTACAACTGGTCCTCAATTGATTGTAAGTATCAGCTCGAAGATCGAAAAAGATAATCTAAAACCGACATCCCGAGTTGCACTAAACCAACGATCATTTTCAATTGTTGAAGTATTACCACAAAGTAATGATCCCAAAGTTAGAGCTATGGAAGTAGAAGACAAACCCAATATTTCTTATGAAGACATCGGAGGTTTAGATGTACAATTGCAGGAAATTCGGGAGATTGTCGAATTACCGTTACTGAAGCCCGAACTTTTCGAAGCGGTTGGAATTAGTCCACCTTCAGGTGTGCTATTATATGGACCACCCGGAACTGGTAAAACATTGATTGCCAAGGCTGTTGCCAGACAAACAAACGCTACTTTTATCAGAATTATTGGCAGTGAACTGGTCCAAAAATTTATTGGAGAAGGAGCTCGATTAGTTAGAGAGGTTTTCGAATTTGCAAGAGAAAAAGCACCATCGATTTTGTTCATAGATGAACTCGATGCAATAGGTTCCAGAAGATTGGAATTAGCTACTTCTGGAGATAGAGAGGTTCAAAGAACTCTAATGCAAATTTTATCTGAGATGGATGGATTTGAACCACGTGGTGATGTTAGAGTTGTAGGGGCTACCAATAGACCGGACATCCTTGATCCTGCATTATTGCGACCTGGAAGATTTGACAGATTGATTGAGGTTCCAACTGCGAATGACGAGGGAAGACTAGCAATTTTCAAGATACATATAAAGAAAATGAATCTAGCTGAGGATATATCATTTGACTATCTTGTCTCCAATACTTATGATTACACGGGTGCTGAAATTGAATCAATCTGTCGAGAAGCAGGTATGTGCGCAATCAGAGATGGAAGAGGACAAGTATTAAGTGAAGATTTTGTAAATGCACTGGATAAAATTAATTTAGAAAGGAAAGGTAACAGAATTTCAAACGAAAATGTGTTCATTTAATGTCCAATCGAAAATTTTGTTAAATTCAATTAATTTTAAAACCATAATCTGCATTCTCATTTAGGATTTCTAGGGCTAAATCTGTTTTGTAAGCACTTTTCAAATAATCATCTTCCATTTCAAGCATTGCTCGTATGCAATCTACATTTTCCGGAATGGGGATGGATTCCATATGTATATCCATAATAAAATAGCAACTTCCATCGGGAGTTACGTCAATTGTTTCCTCCCAAATGAAATTTTCCGGTCGATCATTTCTTAGTCTCCCTAAATCACGAAAATACTCAACGAGTTGTGCCGTGTCAAACAACCCCTGACGACCCTGTCGAGTTATTATTCGGGGAGTTGCCCCCCAAAGATCAATGATATCTTTCTTTCCATTTGAAGGTATGTTATTCAGTTTTACCTGCAACATATGTACATGTGAAAGTGTAAAACTTGCTGCAATAGCTAGAGAATATATCTTTCCTTGAAGTTGTGGCATTACAGTTACTACATCTGGACCATGATGTGAAATGCCTAATACAGGAACAACCCCATTGATAGGCCCTCTATTAGTCCTTAGAGGATCCGCAGCCCTTCGAACAATGGAAATAAAACTAGTTTCAATTCCATAAGCTCGGTCTAAAGATGAAAGAATGCGTGCCAGACCAGTTGTATTGCATGAAACTACTCGAACTCGATTTTTTCCAAATGCTTCACCGTAATTAGCAAATGTTGAAAATGAGGCATCTTGAGATTTATGCGGTTCTCCACCTTGAACTATTGTTGGAATCCCATTAAATTTGGAGCGATTTTTATCTGGAATGCCTTTTGGTGTACAATCTACAACTATATCCAATTCTTCAACAAAATCTGTATCAACACCAGCAATTTCGATACCTGCCCTTGCAAAGGAATCTTTAAAATGTGGATCCCAACAATAAATTGGATAACCCCGTTTAACAGCAATATCCATTCTGGCATCCGAGATAATGTCGGCAATTCCAACTAATTCCATATCCGGTTGAACATGTACGGCATCAGCTACCCGTTTTCCAATAACACCATAACCTATCACACCAACCTTAACTTTGTCTGTCATTCTACTTTACCTTCTTTTTGCATTTCTGTTATGTTAATTCCTTTTTCTGTCAAATAAAACAATCTTACAGTTTTTTGACTACCGGGAATTGTTACATTACTATGTCCAAAATAATCAATTACTTTCCGCTCTATACCCATATCATGTGCAACTGAATTTTGTTCTTCAAGCCATCCAAGAGACAATAATGTTTTCTCACGAGATAACCCAGTTCCACGCATTAATAATTCTACGGTAACTCCCCTGATTCCCATATTATCATCATATGCCCAAAATTCCCAAGGTGTACTCAGGGCAATCAAGATTTTTCTCTGATCTTCATGTATCTTATTTTGCATACTTAATCACCAATATATTTTTCGAGAACTTGTACCTCAATTGAAGCAACTTCTCCAAACTCTTTCACAGCATTTTCTATTTTCACAATGTTATTTTCAGAAGAAATATCGCCCTTAAAATAATATTCAATTGAAGGTTTCTCTTTAGTATGATAAGGGAATATTACACCTGTTTTGAAAATTAAAAATTCGTCATATTTTTTGAAAAGGAAATTTAGGTCATCAAATAGAGTTTGTGTGATTGTATGAAACCAAATTGAGAGTTTTGTTACATTATCAGATTCAATCGGTTGAATTTTAAGAGACCTTTCATTAGGAAGCCAGATTAACAAGGCAGAATCACCTGTAGTAGTTACTATTTTTTGCATTAATTTCGCGGGAACTGTGAATTGGCCAAGCTGATTCAAACCAACTACATATCCCCTAGTTTCTGAGATAGACATTTTTACCACTTGTCGAGTGATATTATAATCTATTGAAAATAAAAATTATTATTTGTGTGAGCCTTTTTTGTTTATTTATGGAAGAAATATTGAAAATAGAAGATTTATGGGTTCAGAGTGTAAATCGAGTAAGGGATTTTGGCGTGAAATAATTTTACTATAAAATTAAAGAATTCATTGTCATCATATTGTCATTTTATTAAAATTTCAAAAAATTATGAATTAATTAATGATCATAGTATTATTTTTCGAAACTAGTAATAAAATATCACTCAATTAAATTAGCTGATAAGTGGTTCAAAATGGACAAAGAAGTAGAATATAAGGCTTTAATTGATTGTATACCGAAATTTTCAGATTATGGTCATCAAGCCCAGTTACAAATTTCCTTACCCACAACATCACATCTCTCATTAGGTGAGACATTCAATATTATTCATAATCAAGCAATCAAATTAGGTTGGCCCGTAGAGAATATTGCAATTATCAAAACTGGAGGTTACATAATTTGTGAAGAATGTAAAAATCAGATGCATATCCATATAGCAACCCCAGAGAAGAAATATTGCATGAATTGTGGTCATGATAAGGGAAGAACAGCTACAGCATCAACCGTACGCGTAGTTGAATAAAAGTAATATTATTGTACTTAGAGACTCTAGAATCGATATCGCTTCAAGAGAAATTTAATATTCCATAGTTTATCATCGTTTTAGTGATTCCGCTATTTGTACTGCTATTAGTAATATTATCAGTAGGCATTTCTATAGCGGCGATTGTTTTAATTTTAAGAAAAAAAGAACAAACATCCCAACGATTGACTTGGTTACTAATAGGTGCCCTTAGCTCTGCAATAATTTGGATCATTCTTACATCATTACAGATTGATACTTATTCATTGGAAAATAATCTCATTGGATTTGCGATAACAGCTGCGATCAGTAATATTGTTATTATGTTGGGAATAGTTTTTCTATCAATATTTGTCAATTATCTTATTCGACCGAGGGTTGATCTTATTAGAATTGTGATTATGACGGCAATTCTATCCTTCTGTGTCGCTATGTATGCTATTATGATCTTGGCAGCGAACAATTCAGATAAGGAATTAGTTGAATTATCTTTGTCATTTGTGAATGTTGCTAATTTAATATTGGTTGTTGTATATGTTTCTTGGGTCCGCATTGATTTTAGAATCCTGTTAGCAGAGGATTTACCGGATAAGCTGAGAAAGTATATCCTACGATTTTATACCGCATCTGTGATAGCATTTATTGGTAATTTCCCAATTTTTATCCTAGCATGGTTTGTAGACCAGAGCTATCTTGGATTCTCATATTTATTGCTTGCAATAGCAATGACAATTATGGTTTACAGTTTCTTGCAGGATCCAAGAGTTGCATTTATACTCCCAGAACGCACATATCTTGCAATAATGGTTAATAGTTTTGGTGGACTACAATATAGTAAAAATTTTCTCAAAGGACACAATGATAGTTTCACGATAATTATTTCAGGAGTTCTTAATGCAATTTCGGGGATTATGTCTGAATTTTATGATACGCCAGTTCAACCTCAACTAATTCAATTTGAGGAACGCCAAATCTTATTGAAGTGGAGAGAAGGTTACTTTTTAGCAGTTTTTACCGACAGAGATTCCCCTCTAATCAGAACAGCGATGGATCAAACTGTACTTCAAGTAGAAAACAAATTTGGAATTAAACTACAAAAAGAATTATCATCACCAATTTTGATGGATCTTGACGATATATTTCAAAGGACATTCTACTTTGTCATAATGACTTGAGTTGTTTGACCCGTGCATGTATCTAAAATTTCTAGCATAAAGTCTATGAGGCTATTATTGCGAGATGCGTGGATTACTGCATTGGTAATTGCTTTCATAGCTTTAGCCATTCATAGAGTATTAGATTTTGAAGCCCTTCGTCTTGTAATAGGAGTAGCTTTGGGATACATATTAGCTTATACAATCAATGATTACTATGATGCGGAAGAAGATACCATGAGTGATTATAAATCAAAACATAATTTTTTTGTACAAAACAAATTATCTCCTAAATTGGCTATAATACTACTCACAAGTATTCTTGGGATATTGCTTTATATTTTTTCTACATTCGGAACAAAAGGAATTGGGGTTTTTTCCATTTCCGTGTTAATTTTGTGGGCTTATTCATCTGGTCCTTTTCATCTCAGGAATAAACCTATGCTAGATGTAGTTGTTCATGCCATATTCATTATTTCATTCCCATATTTTCTGATACTTTATCTACTGGACTTAGAATGGTTATCCATTGATTATTTTCTACTTTCAATTTTTATAATTGGATCTGCTATAATTCAATTGGAAAATCAAATCCGCGATTATGATTTAGACGTTAAAAATGGAAATAACACCACAATTACTATAGGTTTAAGGAATTCGAATAATCTGATAAAAATATTAACAATTACCTTAATTGCAATTGTTATTTACGGACTTTTTGTGATAGATGAAATTTTGGTTTTCCTTCCTTTTGGATTAATTTATTCACCTATACTTTACCAAAGATTGACTGGATCCGTGGGTCAAGTAAGAACTGAAAAACAAATTAGGATCGTTATTGCACTTACCGTATCATATTGTGTTTTGTTACTTCTTTATTTTATCTTCAAATAAATATCAATCTTTGATTCTAAGGTTTAATGGGAATGTCATTACGGTTCAAGTTGTCTTGGCAAAGTTGGATCATCTGGTACTTTTGCAATTTTTCCTTCCCTACCTAATGAAACCTGTTTTGCGCCTGCATAAAGCTTACACCAGCCATTTGAGATCTGGATAACTTCTCCAGTTTTGAAATTATCGCCAGTATGAACACCCCATAAAGATAACACAGTCGTCCCAGTCTCATCAGCGAGCAATAAATTCCAAACAAATTTCATTCCTTTCGCTCGAGAACCGACTCTTGTAGGTCCCTGTTTTGATAGTATTCTCACCTTTAAGCTCTCAAAATTGCTACTAGCTTCTAATTCTGATATTTTCATAAATTATGATAACTAGAAACTTGAGTAAAGTTTTATTGTTAATGATTGCAAAAATGTAACAGCTCAGATCAAAAAAGATCTAACTGTGATGAAGCTTATATCGAATTTACACTTAGAAACAACAAAGAGGTTAAAGAATTGAAATACCTAACAATTATCAATATGGTTTCTTAGCCACCATCTCGATTTTAACATTCTCATCTTTCATAGTTTGAACCATTGTACCTGGAATTTCGATATTTCTAGAAAATAAGCGATTAGTTATGAAAGATAATGTCTCAGGTAGGGTGACAATCAGAATTGCAGCTAATATCAGGAGACCAAAATAACTAAAACCAAGTAATATAAGCAAGGAAAGAATAAAAACTAGTATTAGTCCAAATATTGATCGATAGAAAATCAGGGAAGCGTTATTCATAATTATCCAAATAATAGGTATGAAGGGCGATATATAAAACATTCCAAGATTAGAATTTCAGTAAAATGTAATGCATATTCATTTTAAATTGGATCTTTTTTATCTTCCAATCTAGAAGGGAATCTGGAATAGTCTTCAAGTATAAGATTAATAAATTCACAGGATATTTATTTATAGTACTTTCTCTAAGTATAGTTAGGTTAGTTTCAATGTCACTTGAAGTAAAAAACAACAAAGGTCGTGAAATTGTGGGTAGGTTAATTGTCGTTGTTGTACTGGCTCTTGTACTTGAATTTTATCTGATAAGATTCGACTTCTTTCAAGATGATGAGGTCCGTAGATTAACTATTCTACTTGTTGTTCTTTATTCTTCAGCTTCCATGTTTAATAGCGTAGGTCATTCTCAAGCGGTCATTGGAAATCGAGGGAGATAAGGGTTACAATTTATAATTTCGTTAAGTAATAATTTTTGAGGATTTTATTTTCAGCTCTTCTAAGCCTCTCCTGCATTGCTACTCTTTTAATTCCAATCCTTTCACCAATTTGTTCAAGAGTAAATTTTCGTGGAATTTCATAGTATCCCATCTCTACTCCTAAATTAATTGCTTCTAGTTGTTTCATTGTAAGTAGTTGGGGATGTTCTTTGAAGGGGATGGACGATAAATGCTTAATCTTAACATTGGTAAATCTTTGCTTCAATGAAGTTAAGAGAGTTCTAACGCTCTTTGCAGTAGGGGAGAGGATATTATGCTGCTGCTCACCTTTTTCAATTATTATGGGGTAGATAATCATACTTCCACTTTCAAAAATTGTATCGCTGATTGAAGGATGATCAATATCATGTCTCGTTTGATTCCAATATCGATACTTGGTTTTATGAGTAATTATCATTTCATTAATGGCTTTTGAATCTTTCAGTGAATCAATATATTTGATAATATCAGCCTCATCATTCTTTAAGGATTCAATATATCCCAATCCATTGGTTCCATGTGTAGATACAATTGTCACACGAACTGGTATCTTATTAGTTAATTCACAAGAATAGTAATTTTTTGAACTGACGATTAATTTACTTTGTAACATATTATCTACTTAAATACCCGTCATAAGATGGGGTAAAGAAGATTTAGGTGAATAGATAACATATAGATATGGGTTCTACTTTTACAAATCATAACAATGACATTCCGTTCACATCAATTTTACAAGCATTATTAGTTACTGTCTTGTGGAGTTCTTCTTGGATAATTATTAAGTTTGGGTTGAAAAATTTAACGCCGGTCATGTTTGCGGGAATGCGTTATAGTGCTGCTTCGATTGTTTTGCTAATCATTTTATTTAGGGATAGAGAAAGTATAACGATATTACATCAAATGCCTAGACTATGGTGGCTAAACTTAGCATTTTATGGATTGATATTTATTTCAATTACCCAGGCTATGCAGTTTGTGGGTTTAGCATTGCTTCCTGCGATTACTGTCACATTTATGCTAAACTTTACTGCGATTTTTGTTCTAATCCTTGCCATTTTCTTAATCGATGAAATTCCCAATTTCAGGCAAGCCGCTTTTGTTGTGCTAGGTTTTGCAGGTGTCTTGGTATATTTTTATCCTTTCGATTTTGGTGATATTTCAATATGGGGCTTAATTGCCGTATCAATTGGAGTTATTGCAAATGCGTTATCTTCTATTTTGGGTAGAAAATACAATAGAGATCGAGAATATTCTCCATTAATCATTACCACAATTAGTATGACAATTGGTTCATTAGTTTTACTCATATTTGGATTACTTATTGAAGGAGTGCCCCAACTTGGCTTTCTAAATATCATCTATATTTTGTGGTTAGCTATTGTAAATACTGCATTTGCGTTTGTTCTTTGGAATAAGGCTATGCAAGAACTAAGTGCGATCCAGATCACTTTGATTAATGGGACAATGCTTCCACAAATCACTATATTATCGATTATCTTTTTGGGTGAAAGACCTGCAAATCTCGAATGGTTGGGAATATTTTGTATTCTTGTGTCTGCAATTGCAATTCAATTGGTTTCTGGAAACAACAATAACAACAGATCTAAACAGATAGAGGGTTCATCTCTATTATAGAGATCAGTGATCACGGAAACAAATTTAGGTTTGACTTGTTTTAATAAATTGAAACCAGCTATATCCTAATTCTTCGACCATCTCACGTAAATCAGTCATTGGTAATCCCATTAAATTTGATATTGATCCGTCAATCCCCATGATAAACCATGAAGAAATTGAGTTATCGTAGCCGCCTGCAAATGTAAATGGCTGAAATCTTTCAACGTAGTCCTTTATTAAATCATTTGACATTGAAGAAAAGGTTACTTTCGTTGTTATGAATCGGCTTAAAACCTTTTTTGGATTTGTCCTGGCAACATATAACCCCGTACAGAATATATGAGTTTTACCTTGGAGTTTTTGTAAAATTTTGATTGCGTCTACTTCATCTTTAGGCTTTTCAATGATTTCCTCCCCAAGAATTGCCACAGAATCGGCACCTAGCACAATTTCAGCATTAGTTTTGTCAATCACGTCCTCACATTTCATCCTAGCAAGCTTCATAACATATTCATCAACCGTCTCACCCTCATAGATTTCATCTATTGAAGATGGAAGTGATTCAAATTGGACGAAAGCTCGATTTAGAACATCTTTTCTCGATTTACTTTTGGAAGCAAGACAGATCGTTGACTTCATTAATTGTAGATTTTGACCCAGCTTTTAAAATTAGCAAGATATTGGTATAAAGTTGATTAAAATTAGGAATGCGATAACCGGGAATCGAACCCGGATCAAGAGCTTGGAAAGCTCCTATTCTACCATTATACCATTATCGCATAATTAATAAGCATGGGCTGATTCAAATAGGAAAATTTCCACTTGAACCTTGGTAGAAGCTTATTAATTCCTATCATCATCTATGAATAAATAAATTTGTGGTACTCCACATAAAATTTGATTGAAACACGGCTTATAGTAGTTTGAAAGCTGAAGATATTTACGTATATTGAAAATATTAGATTAGATTATTTTTTACATTTTCCGAAATTGTCCACTGGTAATCATTTGTTTGTATTATTAGAGCATCTGCTTGTAAATTTGATAAAACTAGAGAAATAGAACCTAATTCAGTTATGTCTTCTATTTGATCTAAAGTAATTGGGTGTAATTTGATAATATTGGACAATATTTGATATTCAGGGATTTGGAACAAATCTTTCTCTGAGGTTAAATTTTTTGTAATATATCCTTGATTTCTAAGAAATTCAACAATAGGAAGACTCATTTCAGGTTTATCTTCGTTTTCAGTAGCTGGGTCTTTGATATCAAATTGAGTTACAATTTCCTTATCAATGATTGGATCAGCAGTTACAGTGTCAGATACTTTGTTATCCTCAATAATGGAATCGCTAATGTCAGGAAGAATATCCTCAATCGGTTCATCGAGAGTGATTTCAAATATATTCTCAATTTCTGCAGAAGTCTTGTTTTCAACAATATTAACTCGGGATGGATTAACTTTGTTTTGTCTTAGTTCAGACCTTCTTCTCTCTTTTATTGCTTTACCAAATTCTGAATCGAAATTATTTTCTTCTAAAATAGCAGGTGTTAATTGTCTATCTAATGTGGATTTGGGAACTTCTTCAGTTACATACTCAATATTTTGTTCTTTTATGTCTTCAACATGCTTAAAGTCTTCAATATCAGTATTAGTGAGTTTATCCTTTTGTTTGTCAATATTCTGATTGGATAGAATTCCCTTAAAGATAGAATTAGGTTTTACTTCTTGTCTTATCAGATATTCAATTAACGAATCTTTGGTTATGCCAATCGTTTCCGCAATTTCATGCATTCTTGTTGTATTGATTAGAGCTTTTTCTTCTGAATTAATTTGGGAATAGATTGTAGCTGCATGGAGAGAATTATCAAAAGCAAAGACAAGATCTTTCTTTTTCTTGTAAAGAGTCTCTGCAGTTTTGCTAAATTTCTCTGCTTGGTTTTTTAGAGTTACAATTTCTCCATCTTGGGTCTGGCCTTTTCTATAATTCATAATTGCTTGTTTGTAAAATTCAGAAGCTTCCGTCGGATCCTGAATATTATTAGCGAACTCACGAAATTTATCTCCCGAATCGATCCAACACTCATAACTTAGTAGTTCATTTTTCCCTTGCAGGGCATATTTAGAAGCTAACCTGAATTTTTGATCAGCTAAATATACATCATCGAGTTTCTTTCCCTCAGATCTAATTATCTTTGCTACATTGATAAATTTCTGATATGCTTCATGCATTACTTTTCCTGCATCAACAGTTTTACCGATATCATTGTAGATTGATGAAGATTGTTCATAATCCCTTAATGCTTTATCAGGATCTTCTTTGGATTTTGCTTTTTCTCTGAGTATTTTTGCTGCTCGAATTAAACTAGAATCACAATCTTTGGGTTTGTTATTACTATTGAAGCAGTGGGCTGCTTGCTTGTACAATTCAATTGCATCGTCTGGGTTCTCCTTTTCTAAACCTTTAGCCAGTTGGTTTAATTCTTTACACTCATCAGTCATGACTACCACCAATGCCTTCATTGGGACATTAAGACCCTTTATTGTGAATTGATCGATTGAAACTCCCCTTTTTACTTTATAAACACAACTGCTAGAAAATACAAATAATGGTGATATTTACTTTTTTAATAAACGTCACTATTGTCTCCAAACATTTGATATATTTGGTTCATGAATACTTATATTTAATTAATTAGGGAAATCATTAAAATATCAAAATATATATTTGATAACTCCAAAATTGGGACGGAACCCTCCTCAAATCGCAAAACAACTGTCCACCAGCGATTTTGTTAGTCGCTCCAAATAGCTAAATTATTTATCCAATGTGTATCCTTTCAAACTTTAAATCAATATTCTCGGATTAGATTTTGAGCTTTTCTAGTAGAGATTTGTATTCGTTGTGCACAGCTGCCTTAGTTGTTAAAATCGATGTCAATGCTTCAGTATTCCAAAGATTATATTTGACCAAAAGTGTCAAAGCAGCAAGATCTGCATCATCCGAACCCATATCAAGAGGTATCTGTGCAATTTGAATTAATTGATTCTCTGTTTTTATCACTAACTCCCTAGATAAATTATCAAGCAGATACTCAATAATGTTAAACTGCCAATACCGATCTTTACCTTGCAATGTTTCAATAACATGAGCAATAATTGTACGGACAAATGTTAGGCTAACTGTTAATCATTATCTTCAGTACTTTAAATACCTGGATGACAAATTATGACAGGTGCAATCTAAAGATTGCACACATACAACTTACAGCCTTTAGTAATATTGGCGTAAGAGGACTAGGTAAGCATCTACCTGTCATTTCTTCCTCTGGAAGATTTACGGAAAAGTGAGGAACGTACCGAAACATCATGTTGATTGTCCTACCCTGTATTTTGAAAATCAAAAACAGGAATGCTGGTCCTCAGTTTACGGACTGAAAATGATCTGCCAGTAGTTAAAGATCACGGAAAGACTGACTTTGTTGACCCCTGTAGGGTGAGAAGCAGAAGGAAGCACCGTTCATTATGAACAGAACCTATTTCGACGGAACCTTTTTTGTGTTAAACAAAATTGGGAATGTGATGGTGACATCAGATATAGGGTTGTTGAACGTGAAGTACTCGTTTTCTAGTAATACTAGTAAATGTAAGTACACAAATGATCATGAGCAATAATAGGTTCACCTAGAGTCAATAAGTATTCCAATACCTCTCCTGCTCCAGGCCAATTCATATCTGATAGAAAATCCAAAAGATAGGGGAGATGATTGCTATTAGCTGGATACCCTAATTTAATTAATTCAAAGGCGCGTTCTCTTTCTTCCCATTTATCTCGTGCCATAATTACCAGATTGGTAATTTGATAGCTATTACTGGTGTTAAAAATATTATCCGACTATAAGTCATGAAATCACATTAAATGACAATCTAACAAATGTGCTTGGAATAATTTTACTCAAATAACACGTGGGTATTATCAGTTTATAAATCATAAACACCGAATAGTTATACTAGAAATAAGAAGGGTAGTAATCAATAATGTCTTCACACAATGAACTTCAGAATGAGTTACACAATGAATGCCAAAACGAATTCGTTTCAAACGTAAATTTTTCATCATATCGCACCCATAAACCCCTCATTATGGATTTAAATATTATGAGGATTCCAATTAAAGAACATAGTTTTGATAATTTAGAGGATTATTTTCGATTGAAAGATAAAATTCAGTGTACATATGAAAATGCAACGGAGTCTTCACAAAAATTTATCATTCCAAAGTTGGAATCTTTAAAAAAGAAATATCATCCAAGCTGTTGTAATGGTGATTTTGCTAACCGAGACCCATTTGACAAATCCCATACTCATTTTGAATTCAAGATTTTACAATTGTTAGATACTCTAAAATGCTATCTTGATGAGACTATTAAGGTACCACGTAGAGTATTAGAAATCAAATTATTAGAAAATGAATAATTACATTGTTAAGACTGTTTAACTACCAGAATTTCCACCAGGGTTTTTTCTTAGGAGCTGATGTTGCTTTCTTATCTCTACTATCATGATCTGTTGCTGTGGATTTATGCTCCTCAGATGTTTGGGATTTTTCTGGTCGATATTCGAGTTCTCTTTGATCTTCAACAGAAATGACGGGGCCTGCACCCTTGGCTTTACTAAGAAAATCATAAAACGCTTTTTCAGATTTTGTATTTTCATTCTCATAGATTGTGTATTGTAAAGGTAAATAACTTCGCCCACTATCAATTTTTTGCATCAACTTTTGTCCTTCGAATTTCTCTTCTCTATTTGCCTTTCCTCCCACCCAGAGGTATAGGTTGTCATTTCCATCTAGCACGAAGACATCTTCACTTTTCAAGCTATCTCTTGATAGATTGACTTCTTCAGAATAGGCTTGGTCCATTGTAGCTGTTTCTTCTTTGGTATAAACCCGCCAGAGCTTATATTCAACAGTATCAAGTTCAGCGTGTTTAAGAAATCCAGGTGTGTCACCATCAAGAACGCTGATTTGGATTACCCCTTTTAATTCATCAGATTCATCACCTTGAATAACTGAATAAACTGCAGGTTCGCCACCTCGATCGGTATTGTCTAGCTTGTTTGCAACCCAAGCACCAACTGTCTGTTCATCAACACCACAATCTTTTCCTCTCCATATCCAAATAGTGTTGCCGTTATCTATTACATATACATCGCCATCCAAGAACTCGTATTCATTCCCTGACTTGGCGTCTAACTTCTCGAGATTTTTCCCGATAATGTGGAGCACGTCCATATCAAAAACTCAACTAACCAAATACATAAACTAATCGCAGAACGGAAATACTAGGAACGAAATTTAAAGATGTTTTGTATCATTGGCATTATCAATTTTTACGCTTAATATTAGTTTCAGATTAATGTTGTCAACAATCTCAACTTAAACATTCAAATCCAAATACAATTTATATGTAAAATTATAAGATCCTAGGTTATCTTTACTTAGATGAGCAAGCAAATAAGACAGTTAATGGAATATTTTACTGTTTTAACCAATAAACACATTGACGACGAATTTGACAGTTCCAATGCTTCAAAAATCAAGCTGATCTTTAAAAATGAGTTTCAACTACTTTTTAGAGCAAATAGTAAGCATATTACCGATGAATTATCAGCAAAACATGGTGTCAATCCAATTTTTGTAATTGCTCTTAAAAAAGCACTTTCAGATTATGTAGGGTCGATTGATGAATTGAAAAGACATGTATTAGCCATTTATGAATTAATAATTGCGCCGGTTTTAGAAAGCCAAAAACAACAAATTGCAGAGAGTGAGGATATATGGGGATCATTCATCCAAAATATTACAAATGGTAATAATCAATTGTATAACAATAAGTACTTCAAGCTGGAAATTATGGAAGCGAGTGACACTAAATACGGTTTTGACCTCAATTGTTGCTACTACTATGAGATTTTCAAATTAAATGGCTTTGAAGAGTTAGGACCAATTTTATGTGATTATGATTACTTAATTTCTGATAACTTGAAGCATTGGATAAAATTTGAAAGAACAGAGACAATAGCGACAGGCTTCACAAGATGTAATTTTCGTTTTCAATCCCTCGTATCAAAATCTGAAACCTGAATTGATGATGCTAAAGTCCTCTTTTTCAAGTTTTATCAAATCATGAGAAATGATATAATAATTTAATAGAATTTACGAGATAACTTTATTGAACATCATATTCTTCATCAGTTGACGATGGCACTTCCTTTTTCTCGATACATAAATCGTATTAGTAAATACACAAATAAATTATCTATGACCTTTTTGGCATTATTAATATCAGTGCTGATATTAGTCAAAAGTTTAGCCGAATCTCTGGAAAGTTTACTTCTATTCGTTTGGATATTATTCCTTATTCTATCCTTTTTCTTCGTCTTAAATGGATTTCTTCTAGTATATGTCTTCAACAAAGAAATTAACCATTACAAAAAACAAGGAAAACCCATTCGTGGAATACAGGGATTTGATGAGCTCAAGGATGCTTTGTATAAATCACGTTTTGAATCAATTTTTATCACCTTAGCTAGTGTGCTAGCATTTACATTGTTTTTAATAACGTCAGATATTATTGAGGAGGGAGGTTTAATTGATCTAGGTGAATTAGGGTCGACTCTCTCACTCACGATGGTCTTCATTGCTATCAGCGTAATGTTTTTGGTTGAATATCCTGACGACCCGAGCTTCACCCCAGGTGGATTAATTGGTTATTATGAACCGGATGTATTTCCCTTGGTGCTTGATAATCTTCTAAATGATGTATTTGTGACCTATGTCGATCCAGCAACTTTTCTGAAAGTTGATGAATGGTCAAATACTATATTAGAGCTACTCAAATCTGATTATGAAAGCGATGAAATAACTTCAATTAGATTGGAACGTGCCAGGGAAAAAGTTTTATTGTTGGCTTATCTCTCATACTCTAATGCAGAGGCGTTCTCTGAAGAAACTATAGATCGAGAATTGCAAGAACTCTTTGGAGAAATAAATATTACTCAATTCAAGCAAGGGTTATCTTCAGGATTAACTTGGAATGAGGTACAAGATATCGTTAAAAGGATAGAAAAACGGGCACCTGAACCCTTTAGGCTTGTTGATAGGATCATGGTTCAGTTGGTAGACAACTACGATTCATTCGTTAACAAAGATATCTATTTCACAGTATCTGCAAAATCTAATCAAGGAAGCGTAACAGAATCAACCGGAATGGTAGTATTTTTCCTTAATAATACATCTCGTGATGATCGAAGTGTATTTGTCAGACTGGAAACTGATGAGTATTCAATTCATCCTGCTAGACAAGAATTATCACTTAAACTGGATAAGATGACTGATCCATATCCTGCAGAACAACCACCACTAGTAGGTGAAGGTGATGATATCTTATCCCTCCTCGCAAAAGTACTGCAAGTTGGGGATTCAATTTGGTTCAGAATACAACCAACTGGATTTGGATATCGGGTAGTTTCTATAAAGGCAAATGAAGAAGGGTCAAATTTTGCTTTTGGTAAAACTTTTGAAATGAGATTTACCAAATCAATTTCATGGTATATCAAAACATTCCTACCTAGATTATCGGCATTAGGAAGTGTGGCTTTGCCTGTGATCAGATCTGCTATAGCAATTTAATGAATTATGGAATATAAAATAAAACTGAATTCAAAACAATAAGAAAAGCAATCATTGCTGGACTTGAACCTCTGTGATTTAATCCAAATTTTATAGATCTGTATAGAGTCATTGCAGTGATTACTGCCATAATTAAGGCTACAATAAATAAAATCAAAAAGAATTCATTCGAAAAATTAGTCAAATAAGTAATTTCTGGTGCACTATTATTGAATAGTTCACCCTCCTTTAAGCTAGCATCTCGCTTATCTTCAAATTGTAGGAGAATGATCTCTGCAATATTTCTAAACAAGGTAGGAATATACAAGAAACCGGTCAATCGACGCATTGATTTGCTAGGAGAGTGCAGTAAATATGATTCTGGGGGTAATCCGTTCTTAATAGTGAGAGCTAATAACCACGAAATAATATACCAAGAAATAAATAAAAGTATGAACATTGCTACTGCACCTTGCATCGCTGAATTTTGAACACCTTCGCTTGATGCATAAGTATCAAAAAAAGAATCATTCTCCCCGATTAGCTCAGTAAAATTTGTTTTCAAATAAGTAAAATATTGCACTAAAGCAGCACTCAATGCAGTAAGAAGAATTATCCAAACCGAATTAGGTGCTTGTGGATCTTCAATTAAGCTTTGAGTGGTTTCAATTGGATTAGAATAAAATCCAAAAGAAGCTCCAACCAAACCTCCACCTTGCCAAGCTCTAGGAGGCTTTCTCATAAAATGCTCTTGGTTTTGGGGATGAGGGAAACCTTGAGGATGTTCCTGTTGAGGTGCATATTGAGGTGGATACTGAGGTGGAATGTTAGGTTGACCTGTTTGAGATTGCTGATTTGGAAATTGTCCCTCAATTGGTGGCTTAGGTGCGGGTGAGTTTGCTTGTACATAACCAGGATGATCAATTACAGGAAACTCAATTCCACAAAATTTACAAAATTTTACTTCAATAGGACTTGTTTTCCCACATTCTTCGCAGAATTTTTCTGTTATTTCAGTCATTCCTCATTTTAATCATCCATTAATCACCATTTAAACCTTATTTTGATTTAACTTCAGCGTGTCTGTATTTTTAAACGATAAGCAGGTTTTTTGATCATA
>JAAFKL010000396.1 GCA_021399405.1 Candidatus Heimdallarchaeota archaeon
AAAATACATAATTAGAGAAGATAACCATGGTTGATAAATTAAAAAATTACATTAATGGTGAATGGGTTGAACCCAGCACAACTAATTATACTGAGGTAACAAATCCAGCTACACTTGAATTACTCGCTGAATGTCCTGATTCTACAACTTCTGATCTTGACATGGCAGTAAAGGCTGCAAAAGAAGCATATGTTGATTGGAGACAGACCCCAGTATTATCTAGAGTAAGATACATGCATCGTTTTAAGGAGATTTGCGAAGAAAGATTTGAAGAGATTTCAGCCATTTGTGTCAAAGAGGCAGGTAAGACACTCGATGAAGCAAGAGGCGAAATTCGACGTGCGATTGAAAGTATTGAATTTTCATTCAGTATTCCTTCATTAATGACCGGATTCAAGGTTGAGGATATTTCCGCCTCTATTGATGAAACTGCTGAAAGACAACCTATGGGTGTTTTCGCTGCGATTACACCATTTAATTTTCCATTTATGGTTCCATTGTGGTTCCTTCCTACAGCAATCGCTTGCGGAAATACTTATATTATGAAACCTTCTCCTCAGACCCCCCTAAGTATGCAAATCTGTTTCGAAATACTCGATGAAGTTGGTCTTCCTGAAGGTGTGGTTAATTTGGTTCATGGTGGCGTTGAAGCTGCTAATGCTGTTCTCGAACATCCAGATATTGTAGGTATCAGTTTTGTTGGATCCAGTAAAGTAGGTAAAATAATCTATGAAAAGGGTACTGCACACGGAAAACGAGTTCAGGCTCAAGGTGGAGCAAAAAATTATCTTGCAGTCTTTCCAGATGCTAACATTGATTCAGCCGTATCAAATATTTTAGGAAGTGCATACGGATGTGCTGGCCAAAGATGTTTAGCCGGATCCGTTGTTGTTGCTGTAGGTGATGTCTATGATGAATTCAAAGATAAACTACTTGAAAAAGCAAAGAACATGGTGGTTGGCAATGGTTTAAATGAATCGACGCAGATGGGATCTATCATTTCAGAAGCATCTAAACAAAGAATACTTGGTATGATTGAACAAGGTGTAACCGAAGGTGGAACTCTATTATTAGATGGTAGAGGTGTTACTGTTGAAGGTCATGAAAGTGGGGCATTTATTGGTCCAACAATATTCACAGATGTTGAACGAGGATCGATGCTCGCAAAAGAAGAGGTATTTGGTCCCGTTTTGAGTTTAATGAGAGCACCAGATTTCGACACTGCGGTTGAAATGATTAATGAGAGTAAATATGGAAATGCAGCATCAATCTTTACCAATAATGGTGGTTATGCTCGTGAATTCAAATATCGTGTGGATGCTGGGAATATCGGCGTGAACATTGGTGTTGCGGCACCTTCAGCAAGTTTCCCTTTCGGCGGGAAAAAGGCTTCATTCTTCGGAGACCTCCACGGGCAAGGAGAAGACGGCGTTAGGTTCTTCACGGATTCTAAGATAATTATTGAAAGATGGCCCTAGAGCTAAAAGTATTACATTCTAAAGACAAAATAAGTTAGCACGAGAAGAATTTAACTCTGATCCTCTGAATTTATATCCTAAAAATCAACAAACAAGTCAATTAACTTGTTAAATCAAAGACTATCTATCTTTTTGAATCCTCTAAGAACTTCTGATGGAAATGTATTTTGACTGAGATAGACCATACTGACATCATTGAACTCATTTTTCAGATACCTTTCAATAGCGATCGGTCTGCATCCTGCTAATAATCTTGGGGTTTTTCTAGCTAAAAATCCCCAGAATTTATTGGCTCTTTTCTTACCAAATGCCATAGTTGATATCACAACTCTTCCACCTGGTTTGAGTACACGTTTATATTCAGAGATAATTTTCGGAAAATCTTCTTCTGGTAACAAATCAAGCATAAAATTATTAACAAGAATATCAAATTTATCGTCCTCAAACGGGAGTGACATAGCATTTCCCAGTTGAAGTTTGTAGTTATTAAATCCGGATTTTTCCATTCTTCCAATTGCTTTGCCAAGCATACTTTCAGATAAATCAATTCCCTGATTCATTCCAAGTTGGTTTGCAGAAACAATGCGTTTGAAAAGGAGTCCGGTACCAACTGCAACCTCAAGAATTTCATCCTCCCCACAGGGTTCTGCTAACTCCATCACTTTGTTAAGTGCCTTTTTCTCAGTTAATCTTGCCCAAAAATCATAGATAAACAGGAATCTTGAGTAGTCAGCTTCGATTGTTTTCTCATCGTACTTCCGATCTATTGTATTTTCAGGCATATAGTTCAAGATAAGCACTCAAGTTATATAATCATATTGCGGATGCTTGAGATTGATAGATAAAACAAAATTATCAAATTATCAGATCGGTTAAATGTCATATTGTTTATGTAATGAGCGGAATCTTCAGTAATTCAATGAACGGATTTTCACTAAATCAATTTGGTGCTGTTATGAAATTCGCAATTGATTTGGAATCAGATCTAGCTGAATATTACGAAAACTCAAAACTCAGTGAAAATCATCAAGCGTATATTGAGGAATTTGCCATCAGGGTAAAAGCTTCACTAAAACGAAAAAAGAACATTGAACGTTCAAGACGTGAAAATGTTACAGAAATTACTCTTGAGCCTATTGAAGGCTTAAAGTCTGATGATTATAAATTAAATTTATCAGATTTTTCTGTTGATGGAATAAACAAGAATGAAGAGATTGCAATTAAATTCTTTTCAGAAGCAGGTCCTAAAATAAATGTTTTAGAGACAAGAAGAGTATTCAAACGTTGCTTGAAGGAACACTCAAACCTTAATACATTGTAGTGTTGCATAATTAAAATAGAGAGGTACTATAGATATGAACAGTGAAGAACTCGCAAGAAAAAACAAAGAATTTACTTTAGCAAGCTGGAAAGCACAAGCAACATGGAACCCGATTACTACTGTTAGAGCAGAAGGAGTATATTTCTATGGAGCCAACGGTGAGAAATATTTAGATTGGGCATCGCAGTTAATCAATGTGAATATTGGCCATGGCAATGAAAAAGTCATTAAAGCAATTCAAGATCAAGCTGCAAAATTGTGTTATGTTGCTCCTTCAGTCGCTACAGAACCCCGCGCTCGACTTGGGGAATTATTGAATGAGGTAACCCCAGCAGGATTATCAAAATCATTCTTTACAACAGCTGGAACCGATGCGGTTGAAAATGCGATCAAAATAGCTCGATTATACACTGGAAGACGAAAAATCGTTACCCGTTACAGATCATATCACGGTGCTACAGCAGGATCCATGACTGCAGGTGGAGACCCAAGAAGGTTAGCCAATGAACCTGGAATTGAAGGAATAGTAAGGATGCACGGTGCTGATCCTCTACGAAGCCCAATTTATAAAGGCAGAACAGCAGAAGAAGGCGATGCTATCATTGCAGATTTATTGGAACAGACAATTAATTTTGAAGGTCCACAGTATGTTGCAGCTATTCTATTGGAAGGATACAGCGGTACCTCAGGTATTTACCAACCCGGTACTACTTTCTGGAACCGAGTTCAAGAAATATGTGACAAATACGGTATTCTACTAATTATTGATGAAGTAATGTCTGGCTTCGGTCGTACTGGCAAGTGGTTTGGTATAGATCATTATCCCAATGTCAAGCCGGATATGATGTGTTTGGCTAAAGGTATAAACAGTGGATATGTCCCTCTCGGGGCAGTTGTGGTATCAGATAAAATTGCAGATCATTTCGAGAATAATGTTTTATGGGCTGGATTAACCTATTCAAGCCATGCGTTAGCATGTGCTGCAGGTGTAGCAACAATTGAATACATGAAGGAGACGAATTTGGTTGAAAAAGCAGCAGAAATGGGAAAATTCCTTAGAAGAGAATTGGATAAACTAAACGAGAAACATAAATCTGTTGCTGAAATCAGAGGTGAGGGAATGCATCAAATTATTGATCTGGGATATACCAACGGTGAACCATTGAGTCCTTTTAATGCTCCTCCAACTGAACCAATGCAAAAAGTCGCAAAAGTTTTAACTGATAATAATCTCATGACATTTGTCAAATGGAACACAATTTACTGCTGTCCACCTCTAATCATTACAGAGGAGCAAATTATGGATGCAGTCGCAATTTTAGACAAAGCTTTGGATGAAGCAGATAAATTTGTATAAATTCTTAGAATCTTTATCGATCTTCCCAAGCGGGCACATCTTCATTAATTGAATAGAAGAACACAAAAGTTCCAGTTTTACCCATCCATTTGAATTTGGAAGATATCTCCTCACTTTTCTCATCATAATCCATGTTTTTCATCGAATCAATGTATTTGGCAAATGATCCATTCTCTTCCACTATTTTTAGAAATGTTTGAGCATTTTCTACGGTAGCTTTGATTTTCCTTGGATTCCGCACAATAAGTGGTGATTCCAATGCCTCAGCTATATCTGCATCTGACCATTTGGATATAATTCCAGGATCAAAATTATGAAACACTTCTATGAACCCTCCCCACTTTCTTTCAATTACTTCAAAAGAGAAACCAGCTTGGAACACAGACTTTGTTATCACTTCAAAATAGCCACGATCATCTTTTGGTCGTTTTTTTTCAGGGATTATTACTCCACCTGGCATAAATAATGATTTTATGTTGAAAATATAAGATTATTGGAAACGGAGATACAATTAAATATTTATCAATAAATTCTCAGTTGAGTTTGGAAATCAATTATCTCTCTAATACAGGGTATTTTAAATAATTTCTTAATTCATTTCTGTGTTTAAATATTATAATAATTCTGAATAGCGATACAACATTGGGTGTTGGGATTAGTAATTTTAAACGCAAATCAGAAATTGACCAAGTAATCTTTAAATTACCGTATTTCAACCCCTTATTTCAAGAGACCGAAATTTTACTCGACTGGCAATTTTCTAATACAATCCTAGTAACAGCTTTTGATTTATTCAGAAATGATGGATTGGTTACCAAATTACAAAAAACTGGTTCATCACTGAAAGATTACCTCCATGATTTTGGTTTTAACAAAAAAATTAAAATTTTGGCTGATACTGGAGTATTTGAGTTAGAGATGAGAAAAGCTCGTTTATCAAAATTTGATAAATATATTACCAAATTAGATACCTTGAAAACAGAGGAAATATTCCATGCTTATAATTTAATTGATCCTGATTTCTTAGTTGCTCCAGATGAGATGATATTAGTCAATGATACTACGCAAGATCAAGAGTTAAAGAAACAGATAATTTTAGATAATCTACAGAAAACTCTGAGCGAATTTCCACGAACGAAAGTAATTGCAACTATTCAAGGATTAGATCAAAAAGTTATTTCAGAAATAACGGATGATATTCGTGAAGAAAAAATTACCAAGGTAGCAAGAGGTGGCTTGTTACCTCTTAGAAAACATTCGAGGACACAATTTTCATCAATACTCACCTTAACTGAAAAAATTGCAAGAAAAGCAAATATGAAACATCTCCATGCCTTCGGATTAAGTAATATAAATGTTCTCAGAGATTATTTTGTCCACAATTCATATAATTCTGTTGATACATCTGCTGTATACTACTATACTGTTGATCGAAAATATTTAACTAAAAAAAATAAATTTGTACAAGTTAGAAAAGCAAATTTTGATTTGTGTGACTGTGCTGGTTGTGAAATCATGAAAGATAATTTATTCTTTGCTGATCGCAATACGAAATTTATAATAGGATTATATTCACATAATGCCCATCAAACAGCTAAAATGGCATTCGCACTTCAGAATAAACCTTCACTGAAAGTAGAGGCTCCAAAGATCAATTTCACCAAATCCAAAAAGTGGAAAAAGAAAGCTAGACTAGAATGGCCTGGGCAGGGACTTGTGAATGATGAATTTATATCTGTTCTTGAATTGTCTAAACTGCGAAAAAACAATTTGATGATTTAGATCTTCATACTGGGAGATTGTCTAAAATAAATCATTCAAATCAGAGGGAATTTACTGCAAATAATGTTAAAATATTGGTTATATCTTCTTGCAGTAAGAGAAAAGCAGAGTACTCAGATCTAAGTTTCAATGATCTAGATTCGACAAAGAAAAGAAAAAGAATTCTTAAATCGAAAAAACGGAAAAAATACAAAGCGGTCGATCTTTATCAAGGCTACCAAAATAGAGAGATTAACTCAGCAATCGATGAACTAAGACAAGATCTAGAAGTCGATCAATTAATTCTTTCAGCTGGTTGGGGGCTACTCGAAGAGAATGATTTAATCGTTTCATATGATGCTTCGTTTCAAAGCAAGTCGGATGAAGAGATAGATTCTCTAGCACAGAGACTTGAAATTCAATCTGATTTCAAAAAATTTATTAAAAATAAAGAGTATTCTTTAATTTATATTGCCCTGGGACCCCCATATATGCGCGCTTTGGGTGATTTAGATTTTCTTCAAAAAAATGCCGATGAGGTTGTAATCTTCTGTTCTGTCGAAGAAATGGATACAAATTTAAGTTCACGAATTTCTTATTTTTCTCTAGAAGAATTTTGGAAGTTGGAGAAACAGAATACATCTGTAATAAAATCACCATTTTACCTTGGAAAAAGATATCAAGCGAGGGGATCAATATTTCGTAATTTTGTATATTATTTGTGTAATTATCGCTCCCCATCTTTGTCATTTATCAGTTGGTGGCATTTATTATACGATTGTGGATGTCAAAAAGAGAAACTGAGTTAATATGAGTAGTCAAGGGTTATTTGGGATGGTTAAACAGAAGATTCTTGTTATTAGTTCGTGTGGCAAGAAAAAAAGTATATCTGTTGATGATCAACCAACTTGGGATGATTTAAATACAAACAGGAAACGTAATTCACTATTAACTTCCAATTCTGAATCTCTTATACCCGCAGTTGAATTATATACCGGCCCTCAATCGAAAGCAATTAAGAAAGCTGTTAAAATATTACGATCAGTTGCTACTGTAGACTATTATATTATTTCAGCAGGATTTGGATTAGTAGGTGAGAATACTCTCCTTCCACCTTATGAAAGCACATTCAGCAATAAACGAATATCAGAGATAAAGGCTATGTCTGAAATTTTGGAGATTCAAAAAAGCCTTATTCAATTACCGGAAAGATACGATTTAATCTACCTAGCCCTTGGTAAAGATTATCTCAGAACTATTGAGGACTTGGGAATTTTCAGAAATAAAGGTAATGAGATTATATATTTTCAAAACCTAAAAGACTACGGCCAATCCCCATTCTATCCTATTGATATCTCTATTTTAATCGGGAATGATAAAATATCATTAATTACATACAGAATTGGAAGTTACACTGAATCTAAGGGAACTCTATTGGTAAACTATGCCAGATATCTGGAAAAAAAGGAAAAATTTTCAAGTTTTGAGTCATATTGGATCCAAGTTCTGAATCAGTTCGATAATGATATGAATGTGCAACTTAAGTCAAATATTAATTTAAATAATAATCCGACAATAAAAACTGAAATACCTTATTTAATACGGGGACAATATTATTTGGTTACTCAATAAACAAAATTAGAGATCGCAAAAAGGATTAAAAAATTCAACAAGGATGATTTGGTAAATTTATCAGAAAATTGCCAAGGTTTAACACCATTTTCAAATAAAAAATGGGATAGCCATAAAGAATTTCATGAATATTTTGTTGATAGAATTCCCTTTTTTAGAGAATTTCAAAACATTGTAAATTTAGATATAGATGAAATTTGTGAAGAAACAGGAGAGACTTTGGGGAAAACGAGAATTGAGTATATAGGGCAAATTAAACAACAACAGTATTTAGCTGATATATTTGAATATACCATAAATGCACCCAAATATGCAGTAATGAAAACACTCGTAAGCATAGATGACGATCCTGGCTCAATCGATAGACTAACGAAGCGCAGAGAAGATAAAAAGAAAAAGGAAACTAAAAAACCAAAAGCCGTTATCGAAGAATTAACAGTCGAACTACAAGATTTTGAGGAAGATGATGATTCATATAATCTTATTTTTGATGTTATCAACAATGTAAGATATCCACTTCAGAATATAGAGATTAGATTATTCAATGGAGACGGGCGTGAATTGAATGTCGAAGGGATTGCAGGAGGTTTTCACCCGATTCAGAAAAGAAATGGATTAAATCTGCCATTTCTCAAAACCTCAATGGATAATACAGACTATGTAGAAACTATATCCATTCGTACACAAAAAATTCCTAAATTAGTTGATACAATAAAGATAACCTGTGAATTAGATCTGCCTGTAGATCACGAAACTATGGTATTAGATTGGGAATTTGATTTATAATAGGTGAAATTTATTGCCATTAAATATTCAGTATTTTATTCCAGAATGGGATGACCAAGTTTTATCTCGCTTTGATTTTTGGAATGACAGGCCCACTGAAGATTCTATAAAACTATACTCACATGAAATCTATGCAAAACCGAACTACGATGGGATACTAATTTCCAAGGTAAAAATCGATGAAAGTAAAACTAAGCGACAAAAGATTGATGATGTTGGCATTCATAAATATTTAAAATTTGATGGCCCCATTTTCGGTGATTGTGGTGCTTGGGGATACGTTAAAAAAGAGAAACCTCCCTACAAAACGAACGATATATTGAATTATTATAATAGAGTGGGTGTTAATTATGGTGTCTCTATTGATCATTTATGTATTAGTAAGGATGATGATGTAAATCATAAGCGGAGAGACTTAACTATAAAAAATGCAAAAGATTTTCTCAATCAATATGAGAAGAAGGATTATGCATTTGCAGCTGTCGGAGCAATCCAAGGTTGGGATTCTGCTTCATACTTAGATTCTTTAGAATCTGCAATCGATATGGGCTACACCAAAATTGCAATTGGTGGTTTGGCAAGGAAACCCACAACTTCAATTATTCCAATTTTGGAAAGTATGCAGGATTTAATTGAAGGAAAGAATTTATGGTTACATCTATTTGGTGTTTCTCGTCTTAACGCAATCAGGCAATTCCATAAATTGGGGATACGGAGCTTTGACTCAGCTTCAGCTTTGAGACAGGCTTGGCTGGGAAAAGATCGAAATTATGTCGATAATAACTACAATGGATATACAGCTTTACGTATTCCATTTACAACTAGAGCTGCAAATAGAAAATTTAAGCCATTTATTGAAAGTGGTATGTACTCAACTGAAGATTTAGAATTTCAGGAGACAATCCTTTACACACTACTACGAAAATTTGAATTTGAGGGTTTTGAATCTGAAGAAGAAATAATTGAGTCATTCAATCAGTTTACTACCCAATTTGACGAAAATGCTCCTGATTATTCAGAAGATTATCGGAGAACTCTAAGAGACAAACCTTGGCTAAAGTGTGAATGTGTTGTCTGCCAAGAAATTGGTATGGATGTTATCATTTTCAGAGGAAATAATCGAAACCGTAGAAGAGGCTTTCATAATACGTATGTATTTTTCAAATTATTAAGTAGAATCAGAGATGATCCTACATTTACTTTACAATCACTTCAATCAAATAAAGGTAAGAACAAACATCTCAAAAAAACAGTTGGAATAAATACAATCGAGAACTATAAACTCGAAGACTATTTTGAATAAATTTATTCGCCAATATCTTAATTTAGTCCTGTACTATTATTCAATTAGATGTCCTCAAAATTGCGATATGAAATATTCAGTATATACCCTCGTAATTCAATGGACCCTAATGAAATTACTGAATATGAGTTCCAATATGGGTCCATTGCAGGATGTGTGGGAAATGAAATCAATCCTTCAAAAAAACCCGGAATAAACGAAGACGGTGGGATGGTGATTGTGACAAAAACAATGATAATTTCATTAATGATAGATGGGCATTACTCAAGGGATACAACAAACATTCTTCTTGATGAATTCAGAAAAAATATTGAAGAAAATAGTCATCAACTAGAAATGGAAGTTGAGGATTATTATTTTCTAAAAACCTGTAATTGGTTTACTAAAAACGTTCATGAGAAATTACGGGAGTTCAATGCAGACGGAGAGGCAAGTTTCTTGATATCATTAATCGATCTTCAACGAAACAGATTGCTAGTCTATTCTGTTGGTGATGTAATGTTGTTCATTAATGATCCTCTTCGCGGCTGGGCACCTTATTACCAAGTGGGTCAAAGACATTATTATGAATGGATAAACCGAAGTGGGGTTGCAGGTTATCACTTTCATTCAATTGAATACAATCCTCGTATGTCAGTTATTATAACTACTGATGGGCTGATTGATGATTCTGTCATTCGAATGCAAGATGTTGAAGATTTATTCAAGGTGCTAGATAAACCTATTCAAAATACAATAGCAGGAACTCTGGTAAAATATGCGCTTGAAGAACGAGATTTCGATGATAATATTACATGTATATTTGTCAATCCAATGAATTGAAAAGATTTTATAGATCAGTTAAAGCTGATTTCAGGAATTCATTCAAACTATTTCCTACACGGTGATATTCTGCCACCATTTCAATAAAATTGTTTTGGGTTATAGTTTCTACATCGAGTTTAGTCATATAATAGAAATTCTTGTTGGCAATTAGGGGTTGAGATTCAAATGTCTCTTTGAATTCGGCTGGAATTCTCTTGTTTTTGGCACCTTGGATTTCACCATACATATTTTTGAAATTTTTATTCTTGATAATCTTGTTAATTGTGTCTGGTTCATCCACAATTGCCGATCTTATGGCCTGAGTTCCATACTTGTCCAAATGATAACTCCCACCTCCAATTTGAACAAACTCGGGATCAATATGAACGTAATATCCAACTGCATTTGGGGTGGTTCGTTTACCTTGATTATTCATATTGGCAGATATCCAAGTTTTGTAAGGACTTTTGTCTTTTGAAAATCTCATATCTCGGTTAATTCGAAAAATAGCATCTTTTGCTTCAAAACCCATATCAGTATCAAATTCTTGTATTCTGAATATTAATTCACTAATAAATTCCTTGAAGGGATTTTTAACATGTTTCTCATACACTTTTTTATTTGCATGGAACCATTCTTTCTTATTGTTTTCCCTAAGATTTGCTAAAAAATCGGTAGTCTCTTTTGTAAAATAACTCATAGTTTTTTCCTAATTGCTTGAATTTTAAAATCTTGCATCAAGGAAATCGAAATTTTTTAGCTTGATGAGATGAAAATAAATACAATTATTTCACTGATAAACTTCTATGGGATTAAAATTTTTAATCTTGGACTAGAATAAAAATTAAACTCAATAAGGAAATCCTATACACAATTATTTTTAAAAACACAAATATTGGCTATTTTATGGTTGATTCCAAGTCTTCTTCAGACAAAGGATTGGCTCCAATGGATTTTTCCAATGAACCAAAATTGTATCGGATGGTTGTTGGAGCAGTTGGAGGTCAAGGAGGAGGCGCAGTTTCTGAAATTTTATTTAACGCAGTTCGTATTGAACGAATCAAACACGGAGGAGAGAAAGGAAAATCAGGCAATTATGAAAAAAGATCCATGACTCCAGGGCTCGCTCAGAGGAGTGGATCCACAGTCACGTCATTATCATTCATTGACCCTTCTTTATCTGAGGATCAATTACCAGATAGTTTAATCATTTCAGAAATGCCACACAGATCTTCTGCTCACATAATCATTGCACAAGAGATCAACGAATTAATGAAGTATATTGAAAGAGCAAAATTAGATGCTTGGGTAATCGCAAATGAAGTGAGATCAATCACTCCTTCAGAGAAATCTCCTGACTATATTCCTCAAACATCAATTGAACAACAGATTCAAGCTGCAAAAAAATATCTTGAAAATGGCACTTATGTTGGTATTGATGGTGCTAAAATCATAATGGATAATTCCCTTGATCCAAGATCATTAAATGTAGTTATGATGGGAATGGTTTCTGCTTCTAAGAAATTGCCTATTTCTAGAGAATCATATCTAGAGGCCATGGGGCTAAGATTTAAGGGAAAAGTATACGATATAAATGTGATGGCTTTTGAAGTTGGTGAGAAATACTATTTGGAGGGGAGATACAAAGAACGAAATGAAAACTATCTCTGGCAAGATCACAGTTTAGATGAAATTAAACATCAAGCACAATCTACTGCAACTTATCATCGACGTGAAAGGGCGAAGAAAAAGCTCATTACGCAAATTGAACCAATTTTATCCGAGATAATTAATATATATCCAGAGAACATTGCAAGCTATGTTTTAGAGGGATTTGGGCAATTGGTTGATTTTCAAGATCTCAAACATGGGATCTGGTATTTAGATCTGGTAAAATCAGTTTTTGAAATTGATAAATCTGATAATCACAGAATGACTAAAGAATTTAGTCAAAACATGGCTGGACGTATTTTACAATGGGAAGGGCCATTCAGAGTTGCAGAATATGCGATCCATGAGAAGCATGAATCTCCAGAAAGTAATCAAATATATCATCTTGAGAAGAAACTCCAACCAACCTTAGAGGAGGTTGTGGGAATGATTCCTGTTCCTAATTTTATTTATAGACGGAGACCCGAATTCCTGTACCGATGGTATGACAAGAGAAAATTCAAGGGAAAATCTACAAACATAAAGACTACAGGTTTCTTTGGATATGGATTTTTCTGGTTTCTAAGTAAATTTAAAAGAATTAGACGAACTACAGTACGATTTCGACGAGAAAAAATATTAGTTGAAACTATAATGAACGATATTTCTACGTTACATAAATTATCCCCCAAATTAGCTGAAGAGTTGTGCTGGTACATAGGGAAAATCAGAGGGTTCTCGTTTGTACGCCATAATCACATAGTTGCTTATCATAAAATCGCCAATGGTGTAAATGAAATTCTAGCTTCAAAAGGAGAGAAAGTAGCCAAAGCATTCATACAGACAGCATACTCAACAATATCTACTGCTGGACAACATGGTGATGAACTTGATCAATTAATTCAAGATCACTTGAATGATAAATATATGATTCCACTAATTGTTCAAGACCGTTGAGTCCTCATGTAAATTATTCATAAAAACTAATCAATCTTGGAATCAATTTTCTGTGCGGACATTATCATGTAACTCCCATATTTTCTTTCTACAAACTCTTTGATTAGATCGATAGTTTTGTTTAATTTTTTGAAATCTGTTTTTGAAAGCTTTAAGGGATTTTTGACAATTTTGTTGATACCCCACGCGATATTAAAAAGTAGCAGTTTCTTCTTTAAAGATTTATGCAAATCATAAATTACGTCCTCCCTGTCAATGATTTCAATTTGTGAAAATTCAGCTTGTTCTAAAATCTCAGAATATTTCTCAATAGTTTGAGCTTCAGATATGCATGCAATCCGGTAGAACATTTCGCTTAAATCAGAGGGCCATTCTTTGATTTTAGTAACATCAGCGAAGCTATAAGTTCCGTTTACTTTCAAGACTCGATAAATTTCATTAGATGCTTTAGTTTTGTTTAAGAATATGCAAAACGAACATTCTGACATAATCGAAGCTGCAGTTAAGGTACGGAATGGTAAATAATGTGAATCAGCTTGGATGAGTGATAAATTATAATCTAATCCCTTTGTTTTGACTCTGCTTATCGCAATAGACAAATTTTTGTAACTCAAGTCAATCCCCACTCCAAAAACATGAAATTTTGGAATTATTTGCATTAATGATGTTGATAAACCACAGGCTATGTCTATAATTGTATTGCCTGGTTTTAGATTAAGGGTCCGAGCAAGCATCAAGGTGATCTCTTTACCACCAGGGTGAAACGACTCTCCGAGGAGAAACTTGACAATATCACTCTCATAAAAATTTGTACAACAAGAATAAAAATTATCCTCATCTGTGAAATTAGTTAGTACTTGCTGATCTACTGTCAAATCTCAACACTCCACTAGTTTATTACGTTCAAGAATACTTTCATAGAACTTGATTCATAATTTTTCCTATAAATTGTGTTGTACGCACAAAATGGAATTAACTTATTGTCCTCGGTCACTTCATGAACGCAACATTTCATAATCCTTCTAACATCAAAATCCCATGAATTCATAAATGGTTTAATTGTAATCATTTTTACATTTTTAAGATAATGACCAAGAGATTTGGAAATATCATCGAAATTGAATTCTATCCCACAAGCATTACAAAAACCTTCTAACATTTCATGGGAACCTGATATACTTGAAAATGAGAATATTGATTCTAGAGATTCTAGAACATCATTATCCAATTCAGGAAATACTGTATTCCTAAAATAATCCAAATAGTCTTCTACATCTACTAATCTTGAGATTGTCACGAAATCATTGGAAACTGGATCTTTGTAAGAAAATGTAACAGCAGAACAATGCGGATACGGGCAAGGAATTGGATAGAAATCATCTTTTACATACATATTATCGGTCTGGGCCGAAATAGCATGAATGACATCAGGCATTGTTGTGTGATCCATTGGATCGTAATTATCGAATCTGCCTTCAGCAAAAAATGGTTGAAATGAAACTCCAGTGATACCTTCAGTTTCATGAGTAAAATTGACTACATCCCCGATTTCGTGATCATTAACACCTTTTATCACGGTCATAACTAGATTTATCCCTATGTCAAATTCTTTTAAATGCTCGATAGCTTTCATCTTTTTGTCTAGTAAACCATCTTCACCTCGAATCAATTTGTTTGTTTTAGGATCGAAGCCGTCAAATTGTAAGTAAACTGTTATATCACTATTAATCTCATTTATTTTTTTAACAAATTCTCTACTTGCTGCAAATTTGAGACCATTGGAATTGAGGATTATTTTTTTGACTTTACTATTGGTAATATTCTGAATAATCTCAAGAAAATCGGGATGAACAGTGGGTTCACCTCCAGATAACATAACGACTGCTGGTTCTCCTTCTGATCTTTCTAAGGTCCGGATCATCCCATTGATTGTCTCAATATCCTTGTGATGTAATCCTTTCACTGGAGCCGATGAAGCAAAACAAGTCGGACATTTCATATTGCACATTTCAGTTATCTCTATTATGGCAAGACAAGTATGCTGTTTGTGGGATGGGCATAATCCACAATCACTTGGACACCCTTCTATTACCTCAGTTTGAAATTCTAAAGGAATATCTCCCGGTTTGTTATATCTCTCAAAATCACGATACATTTCGTAATCTGAAAATATCAGAGCTTCAAACCACCCGTGAACTGGACATCTTTTTTTCATGTACACTTTGTTTTCTCTGACCAATATTTCTGCATCAATGGTAATTTTGCATTCTGGGCAAATACTACGTGTAACATTAATAAAAATTGAATCCCTCACTTTTAATTTTGTGGGCTGGATGACTTTCTCCTCAGTGGATGTCATAAGCATGCTATATATCCGATCAACATAAAGCTATAGTAATGTGAAACCAAGTGGTTTTTTCAAATTATCAATTTATGGTTAACTAGGCACTA
>JAAFKL010000397.1 GCA_021399405.1 Candidatus Heimdallarchaeota archaeon
ATCGTAAAATAAATAAGTAATTTTTTAAATTATTTTAATTATGAAAGTAAGTACTATGCATCAAGTTTTGAAGCTTGTTCAGCCCTATACTCCTCAAGTTGAGTTCCATACAGTAAACAGGCCACTTTGTGATCAGGTGTTAAGAATATGGTTTCAGGCTTAATTTCTGAACATTCAGGCATTGCCTTTCCACATCTAGGATGGAACCTGCAACCAGTAGGTGGAGTGATTAGATTGGGAATGGTTCCCGGAATAGTTACTAGTTCATCTGATCTTTTGGAATTGATGTTTGGAATTGCACCCAGCAAACCGATTGTATAGGGGTGCTTGGGATTTTTGAATATTGAAATGACATCTGAAAGCTCTACAATATTTCCGGCATACATGATAGCGACCCTATCACAGTTTCCTGCGATTACACCTATATCATGAGTGATCAGGATAATACTCATTTTGAATTGTTCCCTAAGCTTCTGCATTAGGTCAAGTACTTGTGCCTGAATAGTCACATCAAGTGCGGTGGTGGGTTCATCTGCAATAAGCAGATCAGGATTGCATGAGAGAGCAAGTGCAATCATTACTCTTTGTCTCATTCCCCCAGAGAATTGCCATGGATAATCATTTAATCTTTTACTTGCATCTGGTATTCCAACCAGCTCGAGTAATTTTATTGTGGCAATCTGTGCTTCATGATCAGAAGCATTTTGATGGAGACGAATTGCTTCTGCAATTTGTTCCCCAATGGTCAGAACTGGATTTAATGAGGTCATTGGATCCTGGAACACCACTGCCAATTGATTTCCTCTAAGTGTTCTGAGGTCCGATTCAGACATATCAACTAGTGACTGACCTTTGAATAGGATATCCCCCTCTACAATTTTACCTGGAGGTTGGGGGATCAATTTTAATATACTCATTGCAGTGACAGTCTTACCAGAACCACTCTCACCAACTAACCCGAGGACTTCTCCTTCATAAACCTCTAGATCTACTCCATCTACGGCTTTTACTACACCATCCTCTGTATAGAAGTATGTATGTAAATTATTAATTTCTAGTATTGGTGTTTCATTTTTTTTAGACATTGATAATCCTCTGGTGATAATCCTTAGATCTCTTACTTGAAAGAGACAATCTAAACTTAATTTTCTTTGGGTTCTTATAAAAACATTGATGTTATTAGTCGAAAGAGTAGAGAATAAATTTGAATTGTCCAAAATATTTAACCATTAATTATTTGTGAAAAAATATTATAATTATTATTTTAAATATACTTTCAGCGTTTCTGAATGAATTTACTTGTGGGACTCAGCAGAGTGTCTCAGTTTTGGAGAGATTAAAAATATGGTCAGGTCTGTGATGGCTAGTATAATAGCATTAATTGTTGTGTAGATCGCTGTACCTGCGATTAATACCGGCCAATCAAAATTCAACGCAGCAGTAGTCATTACAACTCCCCCTCCGGGGATGCCAAAAACTATTTCCAAGGCAGCTATACCGGAAAAGGCGATAGGAAAGGTTACAGCCATAATGGTCAGAAATGGGGGTAATGCATTTCTCAAGGCATGTTTGTATATAATAGTTTTTTCTGCTAGCCCTTTGGCTTTCGCGGTTCGAATATAATTCTCTTTAAGAACATTAAGCATTTGGATTCTAACCAATCTAAATTGGAAACCTGTGTAAATTGATATCGTCACAAGGATTGGTAGCAATAAAAATTTTAAGAGTTCAAAATTACTATCGGGCATTATTGAGGGGAGAGGTGCCAATCCCCAATCATTGGTTACTGATATAACCACCACATATAGACCAAATATGACAGGGGGCACAGAATAAAGAACGGTACTAATAATCCTCATAAAGTAATCAAAAATAGAATCTCTGTATCTAGCAGCGGTGATACCTAAAAAAAGAGATAATGGGGCATAGATAAGAAAAGCAATACCAAAGGTCAGAAAGGAATATTTCATCGCTGAGGCATATATTTCACTGAGTTCGATACCTGAGATCCAAGATTCCCCTAAGGACCCATTGGAAAATATGTCAATAAAGAAATTCACATACCTTTGATAAACTGGAATATCGAGTCCTAGAATCGCACGTTGTTTTTCCAATTCAACTAAACGACCCTCTGCAGTGCCTGTATAACCGAAAAGAAAGAATAAAGTAGGATCATAAGGAAGAAATTCTATGAGTGCAAATATTAATGCCACTGCACCCAATACTTGCAATATTAGTGCCCAAAGTCGGTATATAATGAATTCAACCGTTCTCATAAATCCAACTCCTTTCTAATCTCATAAGGCAAGGCCTTTACTCCACCTATCAATCTAGGATCCATATTATCCCTAACAGAATCTGAGAATAGGGTCAATCCAAAAACAAGCAGGAAGATGAAAAGACTGGGGAAAAATACGGTCCACCAGTGTTCAAGAAAGGAAAATCCAAAAAGTGCGTGTGAAAGGTCTGAGCCCCAAATCAAGGTGGATTCTGATGCAAATCCTATGAATCCAAGAAGAGTGGTTCCAATTATTATATCACTCACTTGGTATGTAAAAATAATCATGATTGTGGGTGATATCTGCGGAATTACGTGTTTTCTTAGTAAAGTAAATTTAGACGCACCAAGATGTCTAGAGGCAAGAATAAATTCGGAACTCATCAATTGCTGGACCTCAGCTCTGATAATTCTGGCACCCATTGGCCAAGTTACAAAAGCCATACCAATGTATACTGCCAAAAAGAAACCACCCTGAATGCTTTCTCGTAAAAACATGGATGCTGCTGAGAATACGATCAAGAATATGAACGGGGGAAAAGATAGCAAGGAGTCAGATACCCTCATTATAAAATTATCAATCCATCCAGGGTTGAATGAAGAGAGTAAACCAAATAATAGAATGAAAAAAATTGACAGAACAGCTCCAGTTATTGCAATGAGAAAGGTGAATGATGTCCCAAAAATCAATCTGGCAAAAAGATCTCTACCGATAAAATCAGTTCCAAACCAAAAATCCGCACTTGGAGGTGCAAGAACGGTATCCTCATAGGAATAACCCTCTAATTCAAAATTAAGAAAATCAGGATTTCTGAGGAATAGTGTATAGATATTGTAACCGCCAATAGGGCTTATAATCATTGCAAATGCACCCCAAAGTGCTAAAAAAGCAAATATGACAATTATTGTTAAACCTATTACACCACCCGTGTCTTGTGTAAATCTAAAGATTAACCTAGAGATACTTCCTTTGGATTTGTGGTAGAAAATCACAAATTCATCTTGGTATTTCATTTCAAATTCCCTGAAGAATTCAATGAATCCATCTTTATCTTGGTATTTGAGAGATTTTATTTTAAATATTTTTTTATGTGTTGCCACAATAACACTGGGTGCAGTTAAAGAGAGAAAATCTAAAACAGGATTAATTTTTTCAATCTTGACATAAAGGATATCTGACATGGCAATTGTGTTTGTCCCTATAAATTTGGATGCAATTATTATTTGTTTATCATTAATAAATAACTCCTCAATTCCAAATTTTTTGACTATTATCCTTCCTAATATCACAATTATAAAAGCAGAAATAAATGAAGCTATACTTAGATTGTAATATAAATCCCTGTGTACATCACTCAAAAGAATTATCGTGCCATAAAAAATGAAAAAGATTGCGAATAGATAAGAAGAAAGCCCAATGATCGTTATTACCCACAAATATTTCATTGATTGGAAATAAGTAATTCCTTGAGGGGGTTTTTCTGAATACTCTATGTTTACGAGCTCGTTCATTAATTAAAATTATTTACTCTCAAACCTTTTTATATTCTTAGCTTAAAGGTAGATGGAATCAAATAGTAAAATAGTTTAGTAGTTCTTTATAGTGAGTAGATTTGTTCGAAAATAACCCCGATCAACATAACTAAAACACCAAAGAAGAAAAATCCCAGACTTAGGCTACCCATATGACTTGATAGCTTCTTTTGGTATTCCTTATTCAGCTGTTGAAGTCCAAGCGGATCCATTTGATTGTCAAAAGAACTAAACTCATCCACTTGCTCAACAGACATAGATTCGTCAAAGTCAAAGAATGTAAATGAGACAATATTAGACAGGAAGCCATCTTTCTTTGATTTCAACCACATTTTGTTCAATCCAACATCCTTGATTGAATCCCTCCTCACCATAATTTGATTTGTATTATTTTTGTATTCAAGGTCACCCACATTATTACCATTAACTATTATATCTGCTTGGTTGACTCCATCCACACAGACACTGCTAATTGGGATATTTTCATAGTATGATGCACCAATTTTCGGGGAGAAAATAAATATTTTGAAATCATGTTGAAATCTTCCAGGACCTATGAAACCAGATATTAGGAAAAATAATCCCCCTGAAAATAAAGTAAATACTAAAAAGGGATAAAATCCCTCATCTCTAAAAAGGAACAGATAAATTATTGTGAATACAATTAATAAGACTAACTCAGTAATAACACTATACTTTACTCCTTTGAGAAATTTTTCTTTATTAATTCTATTCAACATTGATGGGCACCAAATTATTCAGATTCATTCAATAATGCCCTTTTCAGTCTTTCTTTCTTATCCATATCAATTTTTCTCTTCTCTTCGTTCATTTTCTCAATGGCATCCAAGTATGACTGTGATTCTTCGGATCTTTCTGTAAGTTTTAGTTTTCTTTGCTTTCTGACTTCAGGATCTAATTCTCTCTTGAACACCTGCCAGATACTCATTTGTTCCTTTTCTTCAATCTGTTTTATAATTCTTTTAATGTAATAGTATTCCACAATTATCACAATGCCAATCGTGACAAATAGGAACAACTGGACAATTTGCTTTGACATATCAGTTGTATTCAACCAGAATGCGACTGTCAAAAATGGGATCAACACAAAAGTAAGAACCATAAGAGGTATCACTAATACTAGATATCCTCCTTCTACTACGAATTTGGTAAATCTTGAACTTTTACTATTGAACAACAATGTCCAGAGAATTAATATAAGTACTGGAAACAACAATATTTGGACGAATGTGGGTATATCTACCATGATATAATAACCTTTGATAACTAATTTGATTATGCCTCAAACCTATAAAAGTAGTATGAATATTGACTAAATAGATTATTGATATATAATTTATTATTTATTTGATCTTTGAATTTGATTTATTTTTTAAGGGTGGGATCAAGAGCGTCTCTTAATGCATCTCCCATCAGATTAAATCCAAGTACCAGAAGGAATAGCAGTAGTGAGATAAATGTTGTTCCCCACCAGAAATTCAGTGGTTGGTTTCCAATTGCGTCTGAGAGATCTTTACCCCATACTAGTGTAGAGTTAGAACCGAATCCCAGGAAGGATAAGGATGCAACACCGATGATATTTCCTGCAACACCTAGGGTGAAGAATATAATCATGGTTGACATAGCATTTGGAATGATATGTTTTCTGATTATTCTTCCATGTGTTGATCCGAGAACAATTTGGGCTTGAATAAATTCACTATTCTTCAATCCAAGTACCTCTGATCTAACAATTCTGGCAATACCTCCCCATCCAATGAGGGCAAATATACTGTAAACTGCCAGATAGTATGCACCTTCTATATCAACCTTTTCAAGTATTATAGTTATTGAAGTAGAGATTAGTAAGAGGATTGGTAAACCAGGGAGAGCATTTAACACTTCGGTAATTCTCTGTACAATCTGATCCAGTGTTCCACCAATATAACCTGATGCTGCACCGATAGTGGCACCCAGGAAAGTTTGAATTACGGTAGAAATAACTGCTATTAGGATTGAGTAGAAAGCACCAAAGAGTAGTCTTGAGAAAATATCTCTTCCATTTTGATCTGTCCCAAACAAGTAAGTAGAACTTGGTGGCTCGTTAATCATTTCAAAGTTTGGAAAATTAGGATTCCAGAAGATAAATATTTTCTCTGTTGACTGTGCGGTTAAGGAGTTAAGTGGGAAAATTACACCTATGAGAGCTCCTGTCAAAGCATAGAATAAAAAGAATGCAACTAAGAAGGCACCAAAGACGCCTATTCTGTTCCTCTTCATTCTTCTCCAAATCACCGATAATTGTGCACCGTAACCAAAATCAATCACTCTTTCTTCCAGCGAATCTCCAAAAGCTTTGAGTTGAGAAGAGATTTCTTTATTATTTCCAAGAGTCATCCCTTCAATACCAATAGATCGATCCATTGTATATATTATAATTTTATTCTGATTCGGTATTATATTTGAAAATACACTTTCAGATTCTTTCACAGTGATATCAAGAATTCCATCCCAAGTGCTGTAATATTTGGTTCTTGGCCATTTTTTAACCAATACACCATCAGAGCTAATCTGAACTGACTGTCTTCCATATGTCTGGACAAGCCATTTTATTGGGAAAATAACAAGTATACCCACTAATATCAGGGCAATCCCTAATCGCGTAAATTTGGAGTATCCGATCAGTGCGATATTTTCAGGGGTTAACTCAAAATTTACAGCACTCCCATCTTCATTTGTTTCTAGTAGTCCTGCATCTAAAGCACCTCGGAATAATTTTATCCCTGCTATTAAGCTGAGACTACCCACAAGTATTACAATAAAACTTACTAAAGTGAGTGCAATTACAATTAATGTGATTATATTAGCAAATATTGAAGCGGTATATTTCCCTGAATTCGGAATTAATCGCTCTTCTTCATTTTGTATTATAGCTGCCATAATATCACCTAAAATTTAATCCTCGGGTCAACTACCCCGTAGATGATTTCTGCTACTAGAAGCATCAGAATACTCATTGTTCCAAAGAACATATTGGAAGCTAAGATGATTGGGAAATCAAATTGCAGTGCAGCTCGGACAATTCTACGTCCTACACCAGGATAATTGAATACCTGTTCTATAATTGCAGATCCTCCGAGTATTCCCGGTAGTGAAAGAGCAACTACTGTTACAAATGGGAGCAAAGCATTCCTCAGTGCGTGTTTATAAATCACAACTCTCTCTGGTAATCCCTTAGCCCTAGCAGTTTTGATATAATTTTGTCTCAAAACATCGAGCATTTGAGATCTTACTAACCTGGTAAGAAATGCGGTTCCTCCAATCACAATAGTAAGCGTAGCAGCGATTACCACATGTATGTAATCACCAAGTGTTTTGTGGACCGTACCATCGTAAATCGCCACTATTTTATTATTTGAAATAACCAATATCGCAATAATGATGATTAATCCCAAAACGAATGATGGCAGAGAATATCCAATCAGGGTGCCGAATAAAGCTGCTTGATCAAGTGCAGAATTGTGATGGATGGCGCTCATAATACCAGTAATTGTAGAAACAATTATTGTCACTAGGAATGCAATTCCAAATAATAGCACTGTTCTTTCAATAAATGGAGTGATATCGTCGATCACTTCACCTCCTGTGTGCCAGGAAGTTCCAAAATCGAGTTTTGTGAACATTGGAATCGCCCAGTCTAAATATCTCTGATAAACCGGTTTATCGAGTCCAAATTCATGTCTTAGTGCCTCACGTTTCCTATCTGCAAATCGATCCAATCCAATCAGGGCTGTTACTGGATCTGCAGGCATGAATGCGAACAAGGCAAAGGTCATCATAGAAATACCGATAACGAGCGGTATCATGGCTAATAACCTTCTTAAACTGTATACAAACATTGACATAATATATTTACCTCATATGAGTAATAGGTCAGTTGAGGGATCAACTGCCTTGAGTATAGATTTGTTCAGACATTTATAAATGTACAATAAAATTAAACCCAAATTCCACGATTAGGTTTAAATTAAATAGTATAAGTCAGAAATTATAATATTACTGACTTGAATTACTTATATGCACCCGGTGCTGGTGCAGAACCGAGATTTCTACGCATCATGAATATCCCAATGATCATTGAAATTATTCCGAATATGATCCAGACATAGCCCTCTAGTTCTGATTCTTCTGACTTATTAGCTAACAGAGCGATCATAAAAAAAACTAAACCCATAAGAAATAGACTAAATCCTACAATTACACCCAAAAGGAATGAAATAGCGGTTTTCGCAAAATTATCTTCTGACCGTGGAGCATTCTTCATCTGATCACCCTTCTTCTCTTCAGAATTGGTAATGAAATGATTGAAAGAATAACTAGATAGGGGTTTAGTGAGATCGTACCTGCATCTGAAAAAGCAGTTGTGTTATCAAATGCTACTAGACCATTTTTTCGGAATAAGTCTCTTGCCTCATCAAAATCATAATACAGCGCATATGTGTCATCATAGTACTCAGTGAACGCTGTGTTTACGATACTATTTTGTACCTGGTATCCAGTTCCCAGAACATCCCTGATCTTTGTTCTATTGATAGTCAAAGACAATGCTCTTCTAATATCATATGATTTTACCTCTTCAAATTGTGAGTTGAATAATATTTTTATCCCAGAATTTTTATTTTCTCGGATATAGAACTGATAATCTTGACTGCTCAAATATTTTGATGAGGAATCTATCCGGTCAAATTCTATAAAATCACGTTTACCAGTGTCAAAGAGGAGATAAACTGAATTTTTGTCAATAATTGATTGATCGGAGAATTGGAAATTCAAATTGCGAATAGTTAATTGATTGGTCTCTTCGATGAGACCAGTCTGTGGATTATCAGCATAATTGAAGAAGTAATTTCCAGGTCTAGTAAAACTATTGGTGTTGAGTGGAAGAGAGAGCTTGTTCTCAGTAGGAAACCAGAAATGTTCATTGGCGATTAAATCTATAAATTCTCCTGTTTCAATGCTATTGATCACATAAGGACCTGCAGTAACTGGGTTTTTTAAAAATGATACCCACTCCACGGAATCCTTGGGAAAACCCCCCTCATACGGTAGAAATGTTGTCCCATCACTGGAAGTAAAACTTGAATTGTAAATATGTTCAGGTATTATTAATTCGCTCCCAATTAGGTGTAACTCATTTACACTAAACTGAGAGAATGAAAGACTTAATGTGGTTTGATTAAGTACTGTAACAGTCTCAAGGTATTTCCAATAGTCATTACCACTCGCTTGGATCCAACTGAATTTATTCATATCAAAAGTAAATTTCACATCCTGTGCATCTAGAATTTCACCATCTGACCAGACTACATCATCCCTGATGGTAATATTCCATTTGCTAGAGACATCATCGATTATATGAGAGTATCCTGTGGATAGATAGGGGTGCATACTATTATACTTATCCTCGATAAATAGACTGGAGTAAATTGATTGAACAATGAGTTTTTCTTCTCGAGATTCAGCATAAAGTGGATTTGAAATTTTGACAATATTTGGAAGAGCATATACTAACTCGTCATCAACGCGGTCATCTGATCTTGTACCAGGAATAGATTTCCAAGAAGCTCCCAAAAAAATTGAATGCAATAAATCCTCCTCTATATCAAATCCATCAAAGCCGCTTAGAGATGCGATCAATAGGGGTTCATTTAATAGTGGAATATCAAATAGCAACTCTTCATTAAAGATTCTTTGTAGTTTCTCCACTTCATTTTTTCTATCATTATAATTAATGGAATTATCATAAATATCGAGGCTTTCATAGAAATTACTTGCAGAATCACTTGTTTTCCCCTCCAAAATAGATGTGTCCAACTGATATAGAATATTACCCAGATCAGAATTAGGATCATAAAATTCATTGAGAATAGGATTATTGTCAAAATCAAAATTGTAATAGAATAATGCTACATCCCAATCAGGTTCATCGGACAACAATTTACTCTGATATACTGGTAGGGTTACACCTATTGGATCAACTATTAATCTAAGCGGGGTCCAAAATTGATTCAATGCTTGGGCAATGGTGTCAAATTTTGTGTTATCGCTGGGTAAAAGTATGCTGATTGTAAAATTATTCCCTATCACATCTGGTTGAACTGGTTGCACATTCAATAATAATATGAGAATCAAAACGCCAACATACTTATTCCGCATAATTTGTTATTTATTGAAACCTTATTAAAATTCTCTAATTAAACATCGATTTCTTAACCTTGTAATCAATCATAATTTCTCTCGTAGACGCACGATTTCGTCTATTGTAAGTTGATCAATTTCAGAACCCCTTTCCCTGAGTCCATCAATAATTTTCATAATAGCTGCATCACTTTCATTTTGACCAAACTTGATCTTAATGCTGAGATCATCCATTTTTATTTTATACACGCCTACATTTTCTAATGCTTTTTTGTACAAAGAAAGATCACTGGAAATGGGTGTGTACTGTCCTTCTGGTTGATATTTTTCCATCATTTTCTGAAGAACTCTAGCTTTCTCATCAATATTTTCAACCAATGACCCAACTCCTCTAATAAAAAGTGATTTGAAATAATGGGATGCTGGACAGGCATATTTTTCAGATATCCAATAAGATGGAAGAAAGGAATACGGCAGATCTACACTGAAAGTAGCTTTGGGGTTTTTCTTAAGCAAATCGTGCTTTTCCCCTTCCAATGAACCATGAAAGAAAATATCCCAATCAATTGCTACAAAATTCAATGGGATTATTCTTGGATAGTCATTAATATCAACAACGCCCAAATGACCTATATCCACCTTGTTGCATAAGAAATCAAAATCTGATTTGTAAGATTGAGATTCTAACTCATTTCTACGCATGTTCTATCTTTATAGTAATTCTTAATAAAATAGGCGATTAATGAACTGAATTCAGTTATGAATAGATATTAATGTTTTATAAATGATAATGTATTTTATTTTATTTTAATTTAGTTTAAGTTTTGAGTTTAAATTATTTTCTCTTTCTGATTAGTACGACAGCGATCATGGAGAAACTGGAGAAGAGGAACAATAGCTCACTACCAATTACTTCTGATACAATATCGACACCAAGTACATCTACAATGTCCCTCACATCTGGAATATCAGCAGTTGGAATGAAATCATTTGTGTCTGCTGCATTGTATCCTTCTAATCTCATAAGGTCTCTTGCCTTAGCATAATCATAAGCTAATGGGTGCTGAATTGCATCCCAATTTTGACCTCCAGAGGCCTTATTGATATAAGCAACACTCCACCAAGCCTTACCAAATCCATCATGAATGTTAACCAGTTTATCACGGTCAAGTACATGAGTGATTGCAAGACGTACATTGATTTTCTTCAAGTTCTCTTCAAGCATGTTGAAGAAGAGCATCCTTGCACTAACATTGGGGAAGGTGTCCTTGACAACTAATCCAGGATTACTTTCGTGTGAAGATACTGTTGATGCACCAAGTTGGGTGGATCCGAAAATATCCAGATCACCAGCTTCGAATTTGATCAATTCAGCATTCTGATCATCAATTACAACATACTCAATATACTCAAGATTCTGTGTGCTTGGTTTTGCTTTGTTACCAGAAACCTCTGCATATGCATGATAGTATGCATCTTGTGGAAGTGTTCCGTTGGCCCATAGACTGAAATCAACATTGAATGCTGTTTCCATATCGGTTAGAGCAGTGGTAGCTTGAGCATAGAAACCTGCGGTGTCCCATTCATTTGCAAAGGGATAATCAGCCCTAGCTGCAAAGGAGTGGAATACATTGAATTCATAATCAACCATGGAATATGGCCCAAGAGCGGTATTACCTTCAAAACTCTCGAAGGAATTCCACTGATAGGTGTCCCAGGGGCTGAAAGGCATTCCTGGTACCATAGGTGAGGTCATGTTGTAATCGGTATAATCTAAACTAGCATTTAACCAGGTTAGATCACCACCTAGCAGATGTGATGGGAGTGGGTTCAAAGAACCAAACATGATCCTATCATCAGGTGTTCGTAGGGTATTGGGTACCCATACAGTGATGGTATCATCTGCGAAGATTGTAGTTGAAATTTCCCAATCAGCAAGAACTTCCCAAGTGTCAATTCCATTGACATCAAATAAATTGGTCTGTTTTGACATATCATACATGGTAAGGGTTAGATTATAATCCAAACCAGTAACTGGGGTTTCAGGAACAACAGCTCCGTTCATATCGACGGTTGCAGGCCAGACTAGATCATCTCTTAGCAAGAAGGTATACTGTGTAACAGGTACTTCATCGGTTGTAACATTGTTATCATGATCCTTGGTATCTCCAAAGTCTCCGGAGAAGAAGTTCCATGCATTTTGTGGGTGTGCGTTCCATAAACTATCAAAGTTTAATAAACCACCAACATAAGACCAATCTGTTTGGGTACCTTGAGAGGTATCCTGAACCTGGAAGGGATCAAGGTTGAATTTACCCTGATCACCAACTGCCCATCTGATTGTAGAATCGTTGGATGACCTCTGATCGGCTGTGTTAGCTAGATCCCATGAGGCACCCATGAAACTAGAAGAGATTACACCCTCACGGGCATTCCAATCTTCATTGTTGGGACCACCAAATCCTTTCCACATAGCTGCTTTTGTAGACTGTGCTACAAGTGGCATGTTCCAAAGTAATTTTGTGAAGTACATATCATTGAATTCTTCCAATAGTTCATATCTTCTGGTTAGATTCAACTCGAAATCTACTGAGGCAATAAGGGTATCAATGTCTGTTGTCTGATTTAGTCCAGTCTCAGCTAACTGATATGCCTGGAAAGTAGGATCAGCCAGTTGCATAATGATACCACCCCAATAACCTTCAGAGCTGTAAAGCCATCCTATATCAGGTGTTAAACCACCACCACGGAAACCAACTGTTGCCATATCGAAAGGTTTACCAGTTGAGACTCCACGTAATAGATCTCCGACAAACTGTCCCCATGGTTTTGCGAATATTTTCACGTCTATACCAAGTGGGGCAAGTGCCTGCTTAATGTACAAACCGTATGATTCATCTCTCCTACTACCTGATGGAAGGAAGAAAGACAATTCAAAGTTTGTTGTTACGAAATTGGTCTGAGCCACGACGAGATTTGAATTAGCACTAACACTTAGCACAAACACAAAAATAATGGCAAGACCATAAATTTTCTTTTGATTCATGTTTTGTTTTCACCTAATATTCTCTTTCGAGAATTGAAGTACAAAGGTACTCGTTTCAGCAAATCGTTGATTACAGTCCCTAAAGGGATCTTTATCAGCTGACAACGAATATGTGTATTAACTTCGGTTAATACCTGCATCTGTTCGGACATTAATAAACTAATAGGGTAAAAAAAAGTGTAATTCTTAATATGCAATCGTTTAGCTAGTTTAATTCTTCCATTAAGCGAATAATTAGTAAGCTAATTGTTGCCTATGAACCATCATTTATGAAGATATAATAAAAATTGCTATTTATTAACAATAGTTGTATCTCGTCTACCAAGTACGATATGGTACCCGCCTTTGAAATTCCATTTTGACCTTCTAACTGATAATATTTCAAATCAATGATCATCAAAAAAATTTACAATTTACTTCAAGTTGTGAAATTAATTTAAGATCTAAGTTTACGATAGGATTAACCAAAAGTATTAAATCAAAATGTACAGTTTTCCTATCATGATAATTTACATTAATTTTTCAAATATAATCAAAATAAATCTGATGTTGGTATAATAATGAGTAGTGATATTTCGATTTTATAATTAGTAATTATTTCAATATTAGTAATTTAAGATTAATTAGATTATTTTCTAAATCTTCGTGGGATCAGGAATGCAATGGTTCCAAGGGCTAATAGACCAAGTAAGGCCTCAAATCCAGAGAAACCAGGTGATTCAACTGTTTCTGTTGAGGTAATTGTACTTTCAACAGTCACTTGGGTTGTTCCAGTTGGAACATTTCCAAAGCTTCCACCAACAAGGGCTCCAAGGAAATCAAATGAGAACACAAATTCTTCCTCAGCACCGGTATCATTGGTAGTTCCAAAGAACTCCTCAAGATCTTCTTCCTCGTAGAATACTCCAGCATCTCCTTGTACATATAATCCTAAATAAGTACTAGTTAGGGGATCTTCTGCACGTAGGGTGACGTCCATGGCACCACCTGTATATAGATGAAGACCAGCTGCATCTACAACAAATACTCTACCTACTGTTGAATCAACCCACTCAATGGTGGAGTCATCAATAGAACCTGTAGAATCAATTGTACCAGTGAAATCAACAGATCTTGTACCATCGTCATTGGCAACGATTGCAACTCCTGCACTGTTGTCAACTGCTACAGTGACATTCTTGGAGTAACTGATTACCCCATAGATGTAATTCTCTACGGTAAGCATGTGCATTCTACTGATATTCTGACCTGCAGCTGCAGAATCAGTAACAGCATAATTAATGGGGAAGGTGGTTGTCTTATAAGTAGCAAAAGAGTCAGTAGATCTCATTCTAACTGTAATAGAGTCTGTTGCATAATGGTAAGTACCATCCTCATCCATATTTGAATACAGATATGAAACTGTGTGATCTCCTACACCAACAATTGTGACTGTGGCACCAGCACCTCCGGCAAAACCAGCGGCAACGGTGATAGAGTATCCATCGACAAAGATATCTAGTTGGCCAACAGTTGCAGTAAGAGCATCTGGTACACCAGTGTAGTTGTAAATATCAGACCACATTGCGTATCCAGTTAAGTTAATCTTAATATTCAATGTAGTAATTCCAGTTGTTGAAACGATATCATATGTTCCATCAGTTGAAAGAGCGATTTCATCTTGGTCTGCAGAACTGAATCCAACCCACCAGGCTTCTAGTGAGTATGCAGTGCCATCATTAAAGCTATCAACTGAAACATTGGAAACTACAGCAGCAGAACCCTGTCCCAGTAATAATAATGAGAACAGTGAAACAAATAGTGTTAATTTTTTAATGTTCATAGTATTAATTCTCCTCGATTTGTTTAATCAACAAACTAGAAATACTATTCCCAATGTTGTTTGTCGATCGATTTTCGTGGTGACTAATTGTGTTTTCCTTTTCCTATTTTTAAAAGTTCGCGAGAAAAAAAGTATGGGTGATAATTGTTAATATCTTTGAACACTTTTAAGTACATAACGTTCCGGAGAATTGATTACGAAATTCGGTACAATACCATCAAAACATGGATTAGAGTAATTAAAAGTGAAATCTATTCAATCGTATTTTCTCACAATCGGTCTTGAATCGTTTTTATTATCGAATTGGTCTAGACTAAGATTCTCATAAGATATATGAATTACTTTTACATCGATTACTATGCTATCAAAATCTTCTGATTGAAAATTTTCAATTTGACCCGGATCGGTACCACTCACAGAGTAGATATGATTTTTCTTATTATGACTGATGTCATTACAAGCAAAGATGCCAACTTGCCATAAGTTATGAGAAGAGTGTCCCATATGTCCATCCTTCAGGGAAAGGATCAATTTTGCCCTCGAGGTATAGAAGTTTGGCCTATTGTACAGAAAAAGACATCTAACAGGTATCTCCCCTCGATTTTCTGGAAGAATAAGGTATCCCTTACACAGCCTTTTTCTCATAATGATAATATCTTTTCAAAAATATAAATACTCTATGATTTTTCCTTCTAGAGTTGCTGATATTAATTTACTATTCAATTCCTAAAACTTTCCTAGCCATTTGGAGCCATAATTCTTCTGCTGCAAATTTACCAGTGATCAGAAGTGAAGAAAA